>JARRNW010000683.1:0-1089 GCA_037384565.1 Candidatus Thiodiazotropha sp. | reverse complement strand
GCATCGAATTGCGTCCGGTCAACGAGTCCCGCTTCGTGTGTCCAGCCGCCAATTCCATCGAGATTGATACGCACAAAGGAGGCATACCACCCGTGGTCTTTACCATATCTCGGGCTGGGATCGCTCATAAGGTCTGCGGTTTCTTTAAAAAAGTTCAGCATGCCCGCAACGTCATCCGGATTGGTCCAATCTGACGGATTTCTATACCACCTTCCCTGGCCATTAAACCAGGTTTCCGTTGGCTGCATCCATCCCCCACGCAATGTAACATTCTCTCCATTGGGGTTTTTCAGGTAACGACCTTCTACATGTAACATAGGGGTTGGCATCCCCAGCCATGCAAAGGCATTGACAGGAAAAATCACCGCCATCATTAATAAAATAAGTAATTTGTTTTTCATAATAAAGTCTCTGATCTAACTTATTGTTCTACTTACTGATTCGAGATAAGGCAAATTAAAAGTTTTTGTGTCATACGCATCAGTTTCAATATTTATCATGTACGGTTAATTGATAACTTTGACGTTCATCACAGACTCGGTTTCGAGTGCATCAGTCGTTCCCTGCTGATCTTAGGCGAGCCAAGCTTCGGAAAAACACTAACGCTCCTTGAGTTCGCGCGGATGCTTACTTGAGCTGACCGGTGAAGATGATATACAGCCGGTTCCACGAGTCCTCAGCAATGGGATCTGGGCAGGCGCTTTCTTCGTGGAACCAGGGAAGAAAGAAAACGATATCTGTCTGCGTCAGTTGTATCGGTAGCCTTCTGAATCGTGCTTCCATCCTGTTACTGTACGGATCGATTCTTGAGAATCAAAACTTGGCTGTCCTTTTGTTTGCTGTGCAGCACTTTCGCCCGTTCGATGCACCCCGCAGATGAGGCAAAATCCGCGCCGCTTAAAACAGAACGGGGTCAGAGTAAATTTACTCTGACCCCATCAAGGTCTCAGGAGTCAACGCATCTGATTAGTCGCGTCAACACCATTCTGGTGACGCATTAAAATTGCGTGAAGAAATCCCACACCTCCGACTTGGTCCAGGTGACGTCGCCGCCACCGTAGGCTGAGTTGGTCCCATCCACTGGCGCCG
>JARRNW010000682.1:0-1140 GCA_037384565.1 Candidatus Thiodiazotropha sp. | reverse complement strand
ATCTGCAAAATCGGAACCTTGCGGTTGATCGGTGAGTTACTACCCGGGAGGGTCATAACCCAGACGAAACGACGATGAACCACGACTGAGGAAGTAAATTCGTCGAGTATCGTAGGTCCATTCCAACGGACCCTGTGCGCCCCTGCGCCAGTAACTGGAAATTATTGAAAAACGGAGCTAGATTAGGGACATCAGGAAGCCCCAGGGAGCGCAACAATGGTCGATGAAGGCCAGAGGAGAGTTACTTTGATTGCGTCAAAGGTACAAACACCTTCGCGATACCAAGCCTGCGAAATACTTTCCCCTTTAATAATTAGTGAGCCGCGCTGATGGGCTGCTCAGTCCAAGAGGAGCGATACCGGGACAGCCACCGTTTGTATTAGACTAAAGCCATTCAAAATCAGATGGTTATTTCAAATGATAGTTCTTTTCACAATAACGATTAGTTAGTGAGTGTCCTCGTATTATGCAGGTTAGTCTTGTCCAGGTTAGTCTTGATATACATGGGTGATTGCGGTTATTCTCCTTGAAACTAGGATTGAACCGCACAGCAGGGAAGCAGATTCCTGTTTCTTCAAATCTCCCTCCTCATTTGCGGCATATCCAGAAATGCGTGCCGGTTGGATATCACAAGTTCAGTGCCAGCCGAACAGCAACCGGTAACACGTCCGTACTTGGTCATGGAGCATATGTTAAAATGAAATCGTTATCACTCGCCGCCACCCTGCTTCTGATAACTCCCCTGTCTCATGCCGCTTTTGTCACCTTTGGCTTTGACGGGAAAGTGGGCTATGGGAATCTTACCAACATCCCAGCGTCGACGGAGCTTTCCGGCTACTACACCATAGATACTGAAACACCGGGCGATTTTTTCGGTTTTAGCAGTGATCCCAAGTTCGTATATGCCAATGCTGTTGTTGATTTCGAACTTAATATTTTAGGTACTACTGTTTCAAGTAGTGGCGAGGGTAGTAAAATAGAGGTTGCAAACGACGCTCGATCAGGCTACTACACGTACGACTCTTATGTCGTAGATATTGGCAACTTGGTTAATGATATTGGTCTTCAGTCATTCCGGTTAAGCTTTTCTCGGCGATCCTCTGACCCATTACAATTACTGACAGATAATTCCATTCAAGC
>JARRNW010000681.1:0-2105 GCA_037384565.1 Candidatus Thiodiazotropha sp. | reverse complement strand
CATCAAATCATCGGAGATCGACATGATTTTGCCGAACATTTCCTCAGGCGGATCAGTGATCGCGATGTAATTGTTCAAAGATTTCGACATCTTCTGAACACCGTCCAGGCCTTCCAGTATGGGCAGTGTGATCACGACCTGCGGTTCCTGACCGTAGGCCTCTTGTAGTTGTCTACCGACCAGAAGGTTGAATTTTTGATCGGTACCACCTAACTCCACATCCGACTTGAGCGCCACAGAGTCATACCCCTGCACCAGAGGGTAGAGGAATTCATGAATAGCGATGGGCTGGCCACCGGTATAGCGTTTATTGAAATCATCTCGCTCCAGCATGCGCGCCACAGTATGTTTGGCGGCAAGCTGTATCAGGTCGACCGCCGACATCTCCCCCATCCAGGAAGAGTTGAACAGCACAGTGGTTCGACTGGGGTCGAGAATCTTAAAGATCTGGTGTTCGTAGGTTTTCGCATTTTCCAGAACCTCTTCCCTGGTTAACGGCGGGCGAGTAACGCTTTTTCCCGTCGGATCGCCGATCATTCCAGTGAAGTCGCCAATCAGGAATATGACTTCATGACCCAATTCCTGGAACTGTCGCAGTTTGTTGATCAGAACCGTGTGTCCGATATGCAGATCAGGCGCTGTGGGATCAAACCCCGCTTTAATCTTAAGTGGCTGACCACGCTTGAGTTTTTTTATGAGGAGGTCTTCCGGAAGGACTTCTTCCGTACCGCGTTTGATCAGATCCAGGGATCCATTAACATCAATCATGTATCAAATCTCTAAAATTAAGACAATGGTTGCACACTCTACTAGAAGCATCTGATAAAATTAACCATTGAGTGTCACCTTTCCCAGATTTCAAAACACATATCCGGGAGGCAGAGTTTTAAGCAGGCCTTTGTTTAAACAGCGTTTATTGCGGTTTCATGTCATGCAAGATTTTAAATCCTACACATTGGATAAAAGACCTGCCAGGGGTCAACTGGCCGTTTCACCCTCCAAGAATACTCACCCGGATGACGCAGTCCCAACTCCTAACACCCCTGAGCGCCAGGATGACAAGATCATTCTCCCCTTGAATCTACCTGACAACGGGGATCAGTCGAACGCAATCTTGCCGGTGCCCAGCGTGGATTCGATGAATATTCTCCCGGAAGTACAAGCCGCGGAATCCATAGCACCGGATAAGCCGGTTCCAGCAGAACCTACTCCCGAACCGCACAATGACGCCACCAAACCCGCTCAGGAAATCGCTTACAAGATCAAGAGCGGCGACTCTTTGGCCAGCATATTCAAGCATCAGGGGTTGAGTGCCAATCTTCTGCACCGCATTGTCCATTCCAGTGACACGGCCAAGAAACTGACGGACATTCGACCGGGGGAAATGCTCTACCTCGCACTCGATGACGAATCGAATCTCATGAGCCTGAGGCTTGTCCATAATAAGGTCAGCAGCCTGGAAATCACCCCGAATGGCGATAGCTTCGATGCCTCGCTGAATAACCGGGAGGTGGAAATCCGTAGCAATCATCTTAGCGGTACGATCGAAAACTCCCTTTACGTGGCCGCTAAGAAAGCCGGGCTGTCAGAAAAGTTGATCATGCAACTTGCCGACATCTTCGGTTGGGATGTGGATTTTGCACTCGAAATCCGCTCTGGCGACCGATTTACCGTACTTTTTCAGGAAGACTACCTGGACGGCGAAAAACTCAAGGACGGCCCCATACTGGCTGCGGAATTCGTCAATCAGGGCAAAACATACCGTGCGATACGCTATATCGACGAAACCGGTCATGCAGACTATTACACTCCGGAAGGCCGCAGTATGCGTAAAGCTTTTCTAAGGGCCCCGGGCGATTTTAGATGAATTTCATCCAGATTCACTCAGGAGCGCTGGCACCCGGTGCTTGGTAAAAAACGCCCCCACCGAGGAGTGGACTATGCTGCTAAAACCGGCACGCCGATCAAGGCGGCTGGCGACGGGAAAGTCATTTTCCGCGGTAAGAAGGGCGGTTATGGAAACGCGGTCATCATCCAGCATGGCCAGACTTACACCACGCTGTATGGACATTTGTCCAAATTCAACAAAGCAGCAAAAAGAGGCA
>JARRNW010000680.1:0-2255 GCA_037384565.1 Candidatus Thiodiazotropha sp. | reverse complement strand
GCCGCTCGGAGACGCAGCGGTGCGCTTGATAATGTAAAGAGAGGGTCCAATGCGACAGAGTTTGTTTTCACGAAAATTACTATCCCTGGCTATTTCCAGCCTGGCTCTGGGAGCCGCCGGAGATGCCTGGGCATCCGGCTTCGCCCTGGTGGAGCAGAGCGTTAAACAGGTCGGTAATGCGATCTCCGGTGGGGCGGCCTCCGCAGAGGATGCCACCACCATCTTTTTCAATCCGGCAGGAATGACCCGGCTGAAAGGGAATCAGGCAGTCGTAGGCGGTCATTTTATTACACCTTCGGCGAAATTCTCCGGTAGCGCCACGACCCATCCACTTTTCGGTGGAGCCACCATCAGCGGCGGCAAGGGAATCGATGCGGGATCCACCGGATTTGTTCCTAGTCTCTACTACACCCACGAACTCAACAAACAACTCTTCTTCGGATTGGGTATCGGTGCGCCTTTCGGACTCTCCACAGAGTACGACAGTAACTGGGTGGGACGTTATCATGCCATCAAATCAGAGGTCACGACGATCAACATCAATCCATCCCTGGCCTATCAGGTAAACGATCAACTCTCCTTGGGAGCAGGTCTTGATTTCATGCGTGCCAGCGCGGAACTCTCTAACGCGGTGGATTACAGCGCGGTTTGCCTGGGCTCTCTTCCTGCGGCCAGTTGCGCGGCACTGGGGCTGGCCACGCCGGGTAACACCGGGACGGATGGCAAGGTTGTCGTGGAGGGTGATGACTGGGGTTATGGGTACAACTTGGGACTCCTGTACGAATTCACTGAGCAGACCCGTGCGGGTCTCGCTTATCGTTCCAAGGTCAAGCAGGAGTTGCAAGGCACTGTCGATTTCAGTGGTCCCGATGGGATCACCCTGCCCGCGGCGTTCACAGCAGTACTTGCGGACGGCGATGCCACGGCGTCGGTCGAACTCCCGGCCAGCCTCTCGATGAGTGTTACCAGTCAGGTTGCCCCCAAGTGGGAACTGATGGCGGATGTTACCTGGACTCAGTGGAGTAGTTTTGATGAGTTGCGTATCGAGTATGACAATGCGCTGCAGGAAGACAGCGTGCAACCCGAGAACTGGGATGACACTTACAAGTTTAGCGTGCAACCCGAGAACTGGGATGACACTTACAAGTTTTCCCTCGGCGTCAACTACCATTACAACGATCAGCTGACCTTGCGCAGCGGTATCGCCTACGACCAGACGCCGATTCCGGACGCTGAAAGCCGGACACCGAGAATTCCCGGAAACGACAGAAAGTGGTTGGCATTTGGGCTCTCCTATACCGCGACACCCGCTGTGAGTCTGGACTTTGGTTACGCCCATCTTTTCGTCAGTGACACCGACATCGATGCCACGGACACCTCGTTTGGTTATAACCTGTCTGGCAGCTTTGAATCGGATGTCAATATCGTTTCCGCTCAGGCTAACTGGCAATTCTAAACTTTCAGCTGTATCGGTCTGAAAACCAGGCTAATAGGTTGCCCATCCTGCCCAAAGCAGGATGGGTAGATGAGGTACACATCAATCACTGGGTGGGCCTCGCAAAGTTAACCCGCCTTGCGATAGCAAAAAACACAGTCATCCCGGCGTATGCCGGGATCCAGAAGGCTGGATGGTGCTTTATTCCAGGGTATTATGCATAGTTTCTTAAGCGGTCTATCCGTGTGCCATATCGGCAGTATCCAGCGTAATGACGGAAGTCCAGAGCATAGCCTTATATAAGCGCTGTTCAGCTTATAGGTAATAATTACTTTTTGTGGATTTTCAGGGATTTTTTGATATCTTGTCATCAGGATATGCCATTAAAAGGATAGGTATTATTGAGAGTTTGCAATTAATCTTTGAGCAGTTTTTAGCGATTTAGGAATGGAATGAAATTCAAAAATGGAGTCAATAGACAATGTTTTATTGGGGAGTTAATCGTGCGTCTTGGATTTTGAAAGCGTCAATCGCTGCTTTCTTTGTTCCCGCTTTCATGGCTGATGCCTTCGCTGGAATAAAATGGCAACCCTGCGAAGGCGTGGCTGATGCGCAATTTGAATGCGCGAGTGTTTATGTACCTCTCAACCATCAGCGGCATGTTGATTCATATTCGGCATTTAGAAGTGACGAACGTATGGTTCGTATCGCGCTTGCCAGATTGCCGGCATCAGGTGGTACGAATAAAAAAGGTTCATTATTTTTAAATCCCGGTGGGCCAGGAGGGAGTGGCGTCGACATGGTGCTCAATATCGGGCCT
>JARRNW010000679.1:0-1194 GCA_037384565.1 Candidatus Thiodiazotropha sp. | reverse complement strand
GTAGCATCTGAACTCGATATACGTGCTGGTCGAATTCGTCCTCCTGTCTTCAATCTTTCCGAATTTCTTGACGTTAACTTTGCAAATCTCTGGGTGCGTCCGCCCATCGAACACTATTCTGCAGTTCCCTTCACCTATATGAATGGGGCAGACCTGCTGTGGAGCACACAAAGCGGAGAAATCGCGTGGCTTGTCCAGCCATACATTGGGCAGGCCAAGGTGGACAATGCATGGGAGAACACCAATGACTCTGATGTAGTCGGGCTCAATATCAGAGCAGGACAGGACGACTTTACATTTCGTGCCGGGTACGCGCAGACTCGATTTCGAGTGAGCGGTGCTACTATAGATTATGCGCTTGATGCGCTGTATGGGCTATGTCAGAGCGACCCAGTTGCCTGTGACCTGGCGAATGAAATCGATAGCAAAGATGCGAAAGCTACCTATCTCTCGTTGGGTGGAAATTGGGATAACGGTGATTATTTCATTTTAGGGGAATGGAGTAAGTCAGATCTAAATGTTGATTTCTTCCCAGAAATGCAATCCTGGTATTTGTCGGGTGGGGTTAGGATCAAATCTTGGACACCCTATATAACCTATGCGAAGACCAAGGACGCCTCGTCTATCTATACCGGTAGCGCCAATCCATACACCAACGGCATCATAAACGAGATGCACAATGGCGTTATGCAAGGCCAGCATAGCATGTCATTGGGTGTTCGGTATGACTTCATGCAAAACATGGCTTTGAAAGCCCAATGGGATCATGTAGAAACTGATTGTAAAGGCTCCCAAGCAGATACATGCGGTGGTGTGTTCGCCAATATGTCGAGCGGGTTCAGCGATGAGCCTCAAGATGCTGAAGTAATCAGCCTCTCTATCGATTTTATTTACTAATACATCAGGCGTAATAACTATGAATGTATCGCATAAGGCAACTCTTGTTTTGCTCCTCTCTTTTATCTTTTCCTGTGCCAGAGCTGACGTGGTGGTGGTTGTCAGTGCCACTTCAACCGTCGACAGCCTGACTAAAAGCCAGGTGTCCAATATCTTTCTCGGTAAAACATCCTCCTTTCCCAACGGAGATAAGGCAATCGCGATTGATCAGAAGGATGGCTCGAGCGAATGGATTGATTTCTACAAAAAAGTGAGCGGGAAGAGTGGCAGTCAATTGAAATCGTACTGGGCCAAACT
>JARRNW010000678.1:0-1252 GCA_037384565.1 Candidatus Thiodiazotropha sp. | reverse complement strand
CAAACATGGATTCGAGACTGCATCCAGCTATCCCTGACCGCTTGGGCAAAGCGGCACCCTGACCGGCATCCGGATCACATATATTGCCAGCGCGGCCGCTAAGCCGTCGATCCGCTATTCAACCTACCCCACCCCAACCGGGAGAGACCTCCCGACAATGGGTGAGTTTCTCCCTTTCATAACTAACCAGTGAAGGAGAGAAACGCATGACTACATCTGTTCCGGAAAACTACGCAACAGGACAACTCGCACAACAGGAATTGCAACTGAGGCTGCCTTTGCAAGTATGTCATTCACACATGGGATATTACATTGGCACCCTGCTTGAGGGATTGCCTTGCTCAAGGGAAAGCGTCGAGTACTATTCCGATCATCACTCAGCCTACAAAGCCCTTGAAACAAAAAGCTGGACCCAGCGATTGTCCGCTTAGCGATCTCATATTACCCGAGCCGGGAGATATCATCCCGGTTGGTAGCGGTTCCTCTAATACGCCCCTGGAACCTGTGATGGTTGCTTTCATGTATTGAATGCAGATCACTGCACTCATGCAGTGCACAATTTTTTCACAACCGCCCCCGCGTCTTGGACGTGGGGGTTTTTGTTGTTCTATCACACCCTCCAGCATCCCAAGCACTGATCCAGCAGCAGATAGGGAACCAAACGAACATCTGAGGCCAGGCACAA
Source organism: Candidatus Thiodiazotropha sp. (assembly GCA_037384565.1). Taxonomy (GTDB): domain Bacteria; phylum Pseudomonadota; class Gammaproteobacteria; order Chromatiales; family Chromatiaceae; genus Thiodiazotropha. The sequence continues at coordinate 567 of JARRNW010000678.1, read as the reverse complement.
TTATCCTCAGTTCGTATTTATCGCATATGTCTTGACGCCTGGCTTACGAGCAAATGGGATTTATACTACATCTCGCTGACGTATAACCGGGAGAGGCGTTTTAGAACGTCGGAAGTCTGTTTTTGATTATCCACTGCCGGTTCGATGCGGTGAACATCCGGAATAAAGAACCGGGGGCTGGTGCCAGCCAACCCCTGGAATCAACGTATTACCGGGTGCCTTGCCTCTGATACCTGGTCAACCGTCGGGACGACAGAAGCGTCCCGTGAAGAATGGTGGCCAGGGACAGAATCGAACTGCCGACACGGGGATTTTCAGTCCCCTGCTCTACCGACTGAGCTACCTGGCCAGAGTGAAGAGGGCGTATTAAAGCGGGCTTGGCTTGTGGAGTCAAGCCAAGCGCCCAGGGAATCACCCCTGGGGACGAAAATCGGGGGGTGGCGCGGAACCTTCGCCGAAGAAAAACTGCTCCATCTGCTCTTCGAGGTACTTTCGTGCCTTCGGGTCGACCGGGCTGAGGCGGTTTTCGTTGATCAGCATGGTCTGGTGGCGCAGCCACTCCTGCCA
>JARRNW010000677.1:0-1254 GCA_037384565.1 Candidatus Thiodiazotropha sp. | reverse complement strand
TATATCGGCACGCCTGCCAAACCAGTCATATTCGATAAAGCGGGAATCGTAACGCTTGGCTGCAATATCCATGACTGGATGATCGCATATGTCTATGTCGTGGACTCACCCTACACCGCGATCACAGATAAGGATGGCAGCGCAAACATCAACAATATGCCGGCAGGTGATTATGAGGTTTCTGTTTTACATTACGAAATGGATCAGGATGAAAAAGCGGAAAATATTCATATCACCGTCAATGACGATGACAAGCTTGAATTGCAATCTTCAATTACACTCAAGCCAAGAATTCATCCTCGCCGCTCACCCATGCGTTTGAACAGAGGAGGCTATTAATCACTTCTCCGGGAGAGATATAGAAATATCCAAACTTCTACTTCCACCTCCTCCAGGTGTTCCAAACGAACAGCGCAGCATGATCCGGTCCATGATATGTCGGATCAGAAGGCAAATATGTCGCACTTTGTGTACTGTTCTAATACCTAAACTCACCATACTCCGACTCCTGGACTACTTTGATATTACCGTCGACAGCGAGTCGTCAATTTTCGATTCTAATGAAATTACATGCTACTGAGTGTGCCGGACTCATAGTATTTTCAGAAGTACCCTTTAGTACCGGTGGATTCTGAATCAGCTGGTACATACCTATGGTCCGTTCGAATTAATGCGATTTGACTGTGTCGTTGAAGTCTGAGCAATCATCACAGATGTTTACTATAAAGAATCTACCGGCGGAATATCCATATTGAACATAACGGCCCCTCTTATCGATCATTATTTATTCAAATGTGCCGCTAACGATTAACAACGGACTTATTCTTTTCCACACTTTTCATATTTACCCACTTTTTCCACATCAAATTCGAGAATATTATCAGTACATGCATCACCTTCTCCAATGCACTGTACATACTGTGTAATTGTTAACGTAGCATCTGCAGACCAACAGCGATTAGCGCGAGAAATTTCGGGTACTTTTAGTTTCTTATTACTCTTTAAACCATTAGGCAGCAAAGCATTGTATACCTGTCCATTAAATGTAATACCCTCTCCCCATGCCACGTATTCTTTTCTCTCAACGATGCCGCTAGTTCTTAGCTTTCCCCTGAAAAAATAATATCCATAGGGATCACCATATTCCGTCCTGTAGTCACAAACAGCTACGAGTTTCATGTCAGGGTTATCTAGCACAAGCCTGTGACCAGAGTCATCGCTAAGTTGATATTTTGATTCAAGTTCGTTACTACA
>JARRNW010000676.1:0-1322 GCA_037384565.1 Candidatus Thiodiazotropha sp. | reverse complement strand
TAAGCCGGATAATAGTGTGCTGCAACACCGCAATTGGTGCAATCAAATGGGAACTGTGCGTGTTGTTGAGGTGAACCCTGCCACTCAAGAGTCGGTACCCATATAACATTATTTGCGCCGGTATCCCGGATATCGTTAATAACAGGCTGAATCCAGTCTCTAAATGCGCTGAAGTATTTCGCCTCACCGTGACCCCAGTCGCCATTGCCTGGAGAGGATTCAATATCAACAGGCTCGTTCATGAGCTCGAACATGATATTGTCGGCGTTTTTTACCCCCGGTGCGTTGGCAACGGTACTCCAGAACGTACGCAAGCGCGCCTGTTCTGTTCTACCTGCATTACGTGATCCATTATTCGGTGTGTTAACTGGACCGGTCGCACTAAGTATCAGGTAGAGGCCACGAGACTTTAGGTGGTTGGCGTAAGGTACAATAAAGTTCTGTATCCAGGCATTGAATTGTGTCCGGTCAACCAGTCCCCTTTCTTGTGTCCAACCGCCAATTGCATCGGTATTGACACGCACAAAGGAGGCATACCACCCGTGGTCTTTACCATATCTTGGGCTGGTGTCGCTCATAAGGTCTGCGTTGCCATTTAAAAAGTTCAGCATGCCCGCAACATCATTCGGATTGGTCCAATCTGACGGATTGCTATACCACCTTCCCCCGCCATTAAACCAGGTCTCCGTTGGCTGCATCCATCCACCACGTAATGTAACATTCTCTCCATTGGGATTTTTCAGGTAACGACCTTCCACATGTAACATAGGGGTTGGCATCCCCAGCCATGCAAAGGCATTGACAGGAAAAATCGCTGCGACTATTAAAAAAATAAGTAATTTGTTTTTCATTATATACACCCTGTACTAACTTACTGCTCCACGGCATAACCGCAAGAATCCATTAGGATTTTTCGCTTCCCAGAAGCGTCAATTAAAGCGATAGCTGAATTTATTCAGATGGTCCTGTAAATACCTATGACTGGCACCTTAAAACGTCCCGAGCAGAGATCAGATTGGCGGTGGCTATATGCACCCAAGACAGCCACTCATTGGCATAATTTTATTCCCCCGATTCAATGAGATTTCCAATTACTGATTCCAGATAGCGTAAATTAAAAGTTTTTGTGTCATCAGTATCGGTTTCAATATGTATCATGTAAGGAATGTTGATAACTTAGATGTTCGTCACAGACTCGCTTTCGAGTGCGTCAGTCGTTCCCTGCTGATCCTGGGCGAGCCAGGCTTTGGAAAGACAGTGACTTTCCTTGAGCTCGCGCGAAGCTTATTCAGCAAATAAGAGAAAGCTAATAATGGGGGCAA
>JARRNW010000675.1:0-2103 GCA_037384565.1 Candidatus Thiodiazotropha sp. | reverse complement strand
CACATGTCAGAGATCAACGCCTATGTCATCGAACACATGCGTACCGGTGTCCTGGTGGTCGACAGCGATGAGCGGATTCTCATGATCAATAACCCGGCCTGGCACCTGCTGGGGATGCCTTCGGCCACCACCGGCAGCCCACTGAACCAAGCCTCCCCGGAACTGACCCATATGATGCATAAACGGCGTTCCTCAAAACGCCGGCAACGGCGCGTCTTCCGCAGTCACGGGCAAGGCGCGGATATCCGCGCCCACTTCACCCCGCTGAGCGGTAAAGAGCATGGGGATATGCTGATATTTCTCGAGGACACTTCGCAGATCACCCGGGAGGCCCAGCAGATGAAACTGGCCTCCCTGGGCAGACTCACCGCCAGCATCGCCCATGAGATCCGCAATCCATTGGGCGCCATCAGCCACGCCGCACAGCTGTTTCACGAATCATCGAATCTTGACAAGGCGGACCGGCGGCTCACCGAAATCATCACCACCAATGCAGCCCGGGTGAATCAGGTCATTGAGAATGTATTGCAGCTTTCCCGACGGGACCCGGGCAAACCTCAAGTGATCATGCTCAAATCCTGGCTTCGCAAACTGGTGCAGGAACTGGTAAAACATCGTGGATTCGTCGAGCAAGAGGTATTGTTACAGATCGAACCGGAAGAAACCGAGGTCATTGCGGATCCGGAACAGCTGCGTCAGATCGTCACGAATCTGTGCCCCTGCAACTGCAATTGCTGGGGGGTATGACACAGGAATTCAATCATCCCGTACTGGATGTGGTCGACAATGGCCCCGGAATCAAACCCGATGTAGCGAGGCAGATTTTCGAGCCCTTTTTCACCACCCGCAACAACGGCACCGGATTGGGGCTGTACATCGCCAAGGAGCTGAGCGAGACAAACCGCATCCGGCTCGAATACATACCAGGCCCAACCGGAGGCAGCTGCTTCCGACTCCATTTTGAATACTGGCAAAGTGAGAGCCAAAACGAATGACCCAGCCCACCGCACTGATCGTGGACGACGAACCGGACATCTGCGAACTGCTCGAGATCACCCTGATGCGCATGGGCATCGACGCCCATTCGGTGTTCGATCTGAGCAGCGCCCGCAATCTCCTGGTAGAGATCCCTTTCGATCTGTGTCTGACCGACATGCGACTGCCGGACGGCAACGGTATCGACCTGGTACGCCACATCAATCAACACTACCCCAAACTGCCGGTCGCCATGATTACCGCCCACGGCAATATGGAGTCCGCCATTGAAGCGCTCAAGGCGGGGGCCTTCGATTTTGTCTCCAAACCGGTCGACTTGGAGGTACTGCGCAAACTGGTCCAACAGGCGATCAAGCTGGGGAAAGGCGAGGAAAGTCCCCCGTCGAACAAGCACGCTGGATCCGGCGATCAGTCCCCCATGCTGGGCAACTCCCCACCGATGCAGAAAGTCCGGCAACTGATCGACAAATTGTCACGCAGCCAGGCGCCGGTCTATATCAGTGGCGAATCGGGTACCGGCAAGGAGCTGGCGGCCCGACTGATCCACCATCAGGGCCCCCGCGCCGATCACCCCTTCGTGGCGGTCAACTGCGGCGCCATCCCCCAGGAGCTGATGGAGAGTGAGCTCTTCGGACATACCAAAGGCAGTTTCACCGGCGCCATCCAGGACCACCAGGGACTGTTCCAGAGCGCGGACGGGGGTACCCTGTTTCTCGATGAAATCGCGGACCTGCCCCTGCACATGCAGGTCAAGCTGTTGCGCGCCATTCAAGAAAAGCGCGTTCGTCCCATTGGCGGTCAACAGGAACTCCCTATTGATGTCCGCATCATCTGCGCTACCCATAAAAATCTGAGGCAGCTGGTGGAGACAGGCGACTTTCGACAGGATCTCTACTACCGGATTAATGTCATCGAACTGCCCTTGCCCCCATTGCGTGAGCGCACCGAGGATATTCCATTGCTGGCGCAACATATCCTGACCCTCATCGCCCGAGCGTCAGGAAACCAAAAATCAAAGTTAAGTGCCAGCGCCATGAAAAAGCTTAAATGCTATGCCTTCCCAGGCAATATCCGGGAGCTGGAGAACATACTCGAACGTTCCATCAC
>JARRNW010000674.1:0-1451 GCA_037384565.1 Candidatus Thiodiazotropha sp. | reverse complement strand
CGATTCGCCACAAATGCGAAGGCCCCATCATCACCATGCCTTTCTCTTCACAATGGGGCAAGGCGTATATCGAGATCAGTTTTGAATAGAATGCATTAACCCGCACCTTTGGGGACTATCGAGAGGCATCAAACACAAACCCCGGGCGCAACCAATACACCATCAGCGGCAACACCAGCAGGGCAATGAACACATCCATAATCAGCGCCTCTGAAATATACAGGCTGACTGACCAGAGATTGGCCAGTTTGGTGTTCATCAGAGGAATGAAACTACCCAGCAGGACCGCCATGGAGAGGACAATCGCTGATCCGGTGTTATGCAGCGTGGTGCGTAAAGCCAGGGCCCAGTCCTCACCAGATGCGCGCACCTCCTCCTGTAGCCGGGAGACCATGTAGACACCATAGTCGACCCCCAGTCCCATGGCGATACTCAGTGCAACCTGGACGTGGAATGCCAGATTCGCCGACCACTCCTTAACCGTGGTCATGTAGGCGCCCAGACCGTACTGGGTCATCAGGGTGATGAAACAGAGACTGATGAGAATCAGCGCGACCATCCAGGACCGGAACATGATCAGGGTCATGAGAAATACGGTCAGGGAGGTGGCTACAGGGGCGTTGAGCCACTCCTTGAAGGCCACGTCCCGGGTCGCTTCGGTCACCCCCAGAAAACCGCCGACCGGAGCCCGCCCCTGCAGGGAGTCCGAAACCTCCACGGTCTGCGCGGCGATCTTGCGTGTCCCGGGCACGGTCACCTGCTCACCGGCCTGAACACCAAACCGCAGTTGCCTCATCCCCGGGTCGTTGGCATGTTCGATCAGGTAGGACTGGATATCCCGGATGGTCTGATGGGTCTCCTTCGGATCCATGGTGTTGACAAAACCGACGATGACGCCTTCGTCCCAGGTGCGGGTGTTGACGAAACCGTCGAGCTCCCCGGGTGCGGCACCGGTCACCAGCATACCGTTATAGAAGGGGATGATTTCACGGGGATCAGGCAGATGGCCAAACCGGTCCAGCCGGTAGGCGTAGCGGTTTTTCAGCATATGTTCCTGATCGGGGATGTCATAGAGGTTCATGTGTGCGGTGGGCCGTTCGCCACTCGGCGCATTGAGCATCATGTTCAGGGTCTTGACGAACTGCACATAGGAGGAGGTAAAGCCCATGTGCGGATGGCCGCGCAACCAATCCTCGAAATCCGACAGCGCCTTGAGCACCGCAACCTGATTGAATACCCCCTGGGGGGGATCGCTCATCTCGTCATAACACTGCTGTGGACCGATGATCCTCCGGCCCATGGGATCCCAGGCATGCATCCCGCAGGGTGGCAGGGAGCCCTGTTTGGAACTGATCACGATGTTCGCGGTGATCACACCGGGCATCATATGGGACAGGGCATCCAGCTGCCGGATCGCTTCGAATTCACCCCATTCCCCCAGTAACTCCCAC
>JARRNW010000673.1:1547-2309 GCA_037384565.1 Candidatus Thiodiazotropha sp. | reverse complement strand
GATCGCCAATGCCATGGAATGCCCCGTTGGTACCGTGCGATCCCGCATCTTCCGGGCTCGGGAAGCGATTGATAAAAAACTGAGCCCATTGTTGAAACCCTAAACGTCAGGCATCGAAACATGACTGAGCAAGAACTTGAAAGGCTGTCCGCACTTGTGGATGATGAGATTCCATTGAACGAAATACCGATGGAAATCAAGAAGTTGTCAATTAACCCGTCGAGCCGTGATCAATGGTCCCATTACCATCTGATTGGTGATGTGATGCGTGGGGAAACCGGTGGGCAGATTGCACCGGGTCTGGCTCAGGCGATCAGTGAGCGTATTCAGGGCGAACCCGTCGTGATCGCCCCGGCCAACCTCAGACGACACCGGGTAAAACGGCGTCACGCCTACACCGGAGTAGCTGTCGCGGCATCATTGGCTGCTGCCGCGGTTGTGATGGTACCGCAAATGATCAATCCCGAAGGTTCCGACATGCAGCAACCGACCCTGGCCACCACCCAGGCAGCCAGTCCCGAGACGATGTACGTGGCGGATAACGGTACGCGCTGGGAGTTGCTCAAAAAACCAAAGGTGGAATCGCGGCTCAACGCCTATCTGGTCAACCATCAGGAATTGTCCCCCACGAACAACATGAAAGGCATCATGCCGTTCGCCAATTTCGTCAGTTATGATGAAAACAAGCAATAGTGGATAGGGTCCGGATGAGCGTAGTGTCAACACCCGGAATCATCGGCCGTTTGCTACTCAGCTGTGTGT
>JARRNW010000673.1:0-1534 GCA_037384565.1 Candidatus Thiodiazotropha sp. | reverse complement strand
TGGAGCGCATGATGGAGGCGGTTCAGAAGCTCAATTATCAGGGTACCTTCGTATTCCTCCACGACAATCAACTGGAGATCATGAAGATTGCCCATGCAGTCGATGGTGACCGGGTTCGGGAAAGCCTGGTCTCGCTCAATGGGACCCCACGGGAAGTGATTCGGGATGACGAGTCGGTGACTTGTGTCATGCCGGAAACCAATGAGGTCTCCATCGACCGTCGTTCACCCAGCTCCAAGTTTCTCAATATTCTGCCTGAGGATCTGCGGCAACTCGAGGCGCATTACACCTTTCGCAAGGCTGGCCAGACCCGTATGACCGATCGTCCGGTCCAGGTCGTGATGATCGTGCCCAATGACCGGTTGCGCTACGGTTTTCGGTTCTACCTGGACATTGAAAGTGGCTTGCCTTTGAAATCAGATCTGATGAACGAACAGGCCGAACCGGTGGAGCAGACCCTGTTCACCGATCTGCAGATCGGGGTAGCCGAAATCAGCGACATCCACAAACGGGAATCACTCTATACCTACCGACTGAAAAGCCACGAAGGTGAGAATGTGGACCTATCCCAAGCGACGGCAAGCCGCTGGAACTTCACCCGGCTGCCGCCGGGGTTTCGCCTCAGTATGCAACACCTGTTGCATGATGCCGGACACAAGACGCCCATCGAACAGTATGTATTCAGCGATGGCCTGGGTTCCCTGTCGGTTTTCGTTGAACCGCAATCCCGAGCTGAAGCTTTCAGTGGGGTGTCCCGCCTGGGAGCGGTCAATGCCTGGGGCGGTCAGGTGCAAGGCTATCAGGTGACCGCGGTGGGGGAAGTTCCCGCGGTGACAATTCTCGGTGTAGTGCAGGGAATGCAGCTCAATCCTACCCATGATTGAAGAGACAGCCCGGGTCGTCCGTGTCGACGGTGGTTTCGCAGTGGTTGAAACCCAGCAGCAAGCCGCCTGCGGTTCTTGTCAGAGTGCAGGTAGCTGCAGTACCTCGGTTCTCTCTGGTCTGTTCAAACGTCACGACAACGAAATGCGGGTCCTCAACACCCTGGATGTTCATCCCGGAGAACGGGTCATCATCGGGGTTCAGGAACGTGCCTTGGTGAAACTCTCTCTATTGGCCTACCTGATGCCACTCGTTGGCCTGATCGCGGGGGCGATAGTCGCCGACCTGTGGGTGCGCAGTCTGCTCATGTTACATGGGGAACTGCCTCAGATTTTCGGAGGACTGTCCGGTTTGGCGGGCGGTTTCTGGATTCTGCGGCAATTCTCGAAAGCACAACACACCAATCCGGAGTACCAGGCCGTGATCCTGCGTCGGACCGGTCAAACCAAGATAGGCTTTTCCTGATGCCGGAGCAGGCCAGTTTACCTGTGTTTCCGTTTTACCCCCTGTGCTCCAGGTACCCTATCCCAGCGGGAGTCGTTAATGAGAATTGATATGCATCGAAACTTTCTGGTTTCACTGTTCTACCTCGGTTGGCTGGTGATGATGCCGGCGCGCGCAATAGAGTTGCCGGATTTTGCGGATCTTGCGG
>JARRNW010000672.1:0-1578 GCA_037384565.1 Candidatus Thiodiazotropha sp. | reverse complement strand
TAAAAAATTGGCATAAAAAAACGGCCGCCAAGTGCATTTGGCGGCCGTTTTTCTAGACAAGATCAGATGATCGAGACGATCTTCAGACCTTCCTACGTCTACTGTAAGAGACGAAACCCAGCAGAGCGGAACCGAACAACCAAGCGGCGGCAGGCAGGGGCACGGCGCTCATGGTCAGATCGTAGTCGGAATCGATTTTAGAATCGATTGCGTTGAGGGCAAAACCTGAGATGGTGAAGAGATAGTCACCAGCGGTCAGAGTGAAGGCCTGTGAGAAGGTAGTACTCAGATGGAACTGCTCATCGGTGTTGATGCTGGTCAACAGCAGATCGTCTTCAAACATACCTGAATGGGTACCCTGAAAAAGAATATCCATGGAGCTAGTACCTACGCTGAAGTGGTAGGTATCGAGAAAATTTCCTCTGGGCTGAGGTGTCGAATAGGAATCACCAACCCCCGAGAAAACACCTGCGTCATAAGAGGCAGCTTGAGCACCCAGGGACAGGAAAGTAAGCAGTGTTCCCAGTGTGAGTGTGCGAAAGAATAACTTCTTCATATTTTCATCCTTAAAACGTTACAACTAGACTAGTTACCTTCTGCCAAATTGGCTTCCGGCAGCGTTAAATTACCATTTGGTTCCCAAAGCAGCAATTCGGAACACTCCCGATACGGGAACTGGTTCTCAAGATTAATTGAACAGCCCGGGCATAAATAGCATGAAACCCTGTATCTATATCGCCATAAAAATAACTATGCTTATTAAACTTGAATTCGCGGACTCAGGCTTCATTCAATTCGGAAAGAGGATGACCTCCACACGCCGGATACCACGACGGTCATCCAGGGTAATTGCCCCGGATTCTGGGCTGACAGCACCCACTGCCGCCACTCGCAAACGCGCATCATCGATGCCGCGTTGGGAGAAAAACCGCTTGACCTCTTCCGCACGTTTGAGAGATAGGCGGTCATTGTAGATTTGGTTTCCCTGGGAATCGGCATAACCAGTGATTTTCAGAAAACTGTTCTCATCCACTAACATCTTGTATTGAATCGATTTCAATAACGGAAGATATTGGGTGGGTATGGAGAACTTATTAAAGTCGAAATAGACAAAATAACGCGTCGCCAAGACGATGTTTTCATAAGAATTCACATCGGAGTCACCCACACCCAGCGTGTTATCCAATTCTGATACCGGAAGACTCGTATCGGCTTGTTGTCGGGCAACAGGTTCCAGCGTTTGTGGAGTCTGCGTCAAAGAATCCGACGACTGGGACACGTCCAAGACGCGGGGTTGTTCGCCACCCAACGGGTTAGCGGACTCCTGTGTTACAGCAGGCTTATGCAGGAACTTAGCCTCCACCTCCTGCCATAAACGACTGGAGGCTTCAGGAAACAACCTGACCAGAAGCATCAGCACTCCCCCCACCACCACCCAGGCTGCGATATGCATCAGCGAGCGCAGGACGGTTTGTTTCATTACCGATTCTCGCGGTGGAACTCGATGATCCGACTCCTGGCGAGCATTGACTTCCGTACAACCATCCACCCAAAGAGAAGGCATACTCAGGTTTTCGT
>JARRNW010000671.1:0-2810 GCA_037384565.1 Candidatus Thiodiazotropha sp. | reverse complement strand
AGAATCAGGGCTGCCGTATGGTAGGCTGTATGCTGCATTTGAAAAGCACAGGATCACGCCCAACCATACAGCTACTACATGGTCGAGATAGTTGTTTGTCATGACAGATAGGATAGTCGCGGGATGTGGCGCTTACATTAATTTGCTGGCAGAGGGGAGTCAATCCCTACCGTGGATATACTGTGAGGCGACCCACAGCACCGCACCACCATTATTCAATCAAGAAAACACCTATCACACTACAGCAACATACTTTGAGAGTTGGAGTTTTCTTAGGCTCCGAAAATCTTAGCGCTCAAACAGACTCACGCCGCAGCGCATAAAACTCTTCGCAAAACGACGAAAAACTATGCGTCTCGATCGCGGCTCGAATGTCACGCATCAGCTTTTGGTAGTAGTGGAGGTTATGAATGGTATTGAGCCGTGCTCCCAGGATCTCATGACACTTGTCCAGATGGCGCAGATAGGCGCGACTGTAGTTGCGACAGGTGTAACAATCACACAGGGGATCCAACGGACTTTCGTCGTATTGGTGTGCTGCGTGACGGATACGCACCACGCCCTGATGGGTGAACAGATGACCGTTGCGGGCGTTGCGGGTTGGCATCACACAGTCGAACATATCGATTCCCCGCTTGACCGATTCGACGATATCTTCCGGGGTCCCTACTCCCATCAGGTAGCGGGGTTTGTCATCAGGAAGCCGTGGCTGAAGATGTTCGAGAATCCGCTGCCGATCCTCGGGAGGTTCCCCCACTGACAGCCCGCCGACCGCATATCCGTCGAAACCGATCTTCGTCAGCCCCTGCAGTGAAAACTCACGCAGGGTTTCATACATGCCTCCCTGTACGATGCCGAAAAGGGCCGAGGGGTTATCACCATGAGCCTCCCGACTGCGTTGCGCCCAGCGCAGGGAGAGTTCCATGGACTTTCTCGCTTCCGTCTCAGTCGCCGGATAGGGGGTGCATTCATCGAAGATCATAACGATGTCGGAGCCAAGTGCCCGTTGCACCCCCATGGATTCCTCCGGCCCCATGAAGACCTTGCTGCCGTCAATGGGTGAACGGAAGGTAACGCCTTCCTCGGTGATCTTGCGCATCGCCCCCAGGCTGAACACCTGGAATCCACCGGAATCGGTCAGGATCGGCTTCTGCCAATGGGTAAAATCATGCAGGTCCCCATGTCGACTGATGACATCGGTGCCTGGCCTCAGCATAAGATGGAAGGTATTGCCCAGAATGATCTCCGCACCCAGATCCATCAACTCTTCCGGGGTCATCGCCTTGACCGTGCCATAAGTGCCCACCGGCATGAATGCAGGGGTTTCGACATGCCCCCGGGGAAACGTCAATTGCCCTCGCCTTGCAGCGTTATCCTTATGAAATATTTCAAATTTCATGTCTATATCTGCCTGAATGTTTAAACATTGTTCATAATCGTGAAGTCGCTCACATAGCGAGCTTGACCGACAATCAGGAATATTGAATATTGCCCTGATCCCACCTTGGCACTCATCCAGGGGTGAGAAACATGGCGTCGCCATAACTGAAAAACCGATACCCATGCTCCACGGCATGCCGATAGGCTTGCATGATGCGCTCATACCCACTGAATGCGGAGACCAGCATCAGCAAGGTGGATTGGGGCAAATGGAAATTGGTGATCATCGCATCGACACTGTGGAACCGGTAACCCGGTCGAATGAACAATCGGGTATCCCCGTAAAAAGGCGCCAGATGGCCCGATTGCGAAGCGGCCTCGAGGCTGCGCACGCTGGTGGTGCCTACCGCCACGATGCGCCCCCTTCGCCGCCGGGTCTCCGCGATCCGCTCACATACCGCTTCGCTGACCTCTACAGACTCACTGTGCATCACATGCTGATCCAGGTCATCGACCCGGACCGGTTGAAAGGTACCGGCCCCCACGTGCAAGGTCACATGAACTTGCCCGACATCCATTTGGTCGAGTTGCTCCAGCATCTCCTGAGTGAAATGGAGTCCCGCCGTGGGCGCGGCCACAGCGCCACTCTTTTGCGCATACACTGTTTGATAACGATTCTCGTCCAGTGGCTTATCCTGACGTTCGATATAGGGTGGCAATGGCATATGGCCCTGCTGATCCATCAGCGTGAAAAAATCCTGTTCCAGGGCTCTCAGGGTAAAAAACCCCTCATCACGATCCAACACTTCGACCGGTACGGCATCCGCGCCCAGATGGATCCGTGAGCCCGGCTTCGGGGATTTGCTGGCACGGATCTGCGCCACTGCAAGTTTCGGGTCGGTGACCCGCTCAATCAACACCTCCAGCTGCCCGCCCGTCTGTTTAAATCCGAAAAGCCGCGCTTTCATCACCCGAGTATCGTTGAACACCAGCAGGTCGCCAGGATTGAGCAGCCGGGGCAGATCGGAAAACATCAGATCGTCAGGCGGGAGACGTTCAGGCGACAACCTCATCAAACGACTATCACCGCGCTCTTCGGGTGGATATTGCGCGATGAGTTCCTGGGGTAGTTCGTAATCGAAATCGGACAGATGCATAGGGCGCGGATGGTATCACGCTCGGAAAAAAAGACCCATCCTGTCCCGATAAAAGCCCAATCCCGGCAAATGATGCCCTCATTTTCTCCTGTACCGGGGCAAGTTTTTTTGTATACTTCGCAACCTTCGGACTGTTCCAACCGCAACAGTCATAAATTCGGGACCCTTTTGAATCCCGAGTATTAGGGGTAAAATCCCAGCAACTGCCAGAGTGATGAAATTGGTAGACATGACGGATTCAAAATCCGTTGCCTTCACGGGCGTGCCGGTTCG
>JARRNW010000670.1:0-2473 GCA_037384565.1 Candidatus Thiodiazotropha sp. | reverse complement strand
GGCTACCTATTCGTCACGGGAGAAGCCCAGGAATATCGAAGCGCTACGATATGCGTTGTGCGAAATATTCGATGCGGAGGATCTGGATTGTGTGGTTCTGCTCTATGATGTTCAGATTGCTGTCTTCTTCAAAACAAAGAGAGAGATCGACGAGTTATACGATCTATCGATTGAATCCATGCGCATATCCCGACTTGCGTGTCAGGCGCTGAGCGAAGACAGGTTAACGATATTCCACCAACCTATCTTCAGTAACAATGGACAATGCACACAATATGTCGAAGCGCTTGTGCGGGCACCGTTTGCGTGGACTCGGCTGTCTGGGAGCGCGTCGGCCGGAGGGGCGGCGACGTAAGCATGGGCCGGATCGGTACAGGAGAGGGAACCCCCCTCCGGCAAGTCAGTTTTGCTCACAATTCGGTTATACTAGCAAGAAATTTATGGTTTGGGCGGTTTGGGGGCAGCCATGCACATTCAACGTCAGGGACAATGGGTCTTCGCGATCGGGCTGGTCATAGTATTGACCAGCGTGCTCGCCGGCAGCCTCATTCAAGACGAACTTAAGAGCCTGGGTGACCGGGCCTATCTGGCCAGTCATGGCGCGACAGGCTGGCTGGCCTTTCTGTCTTTCGCTTTCGGTTTTCCGCTAGGCATGGCGGTCTGTGCCACCGGTATGTTCATGGCCAGTGAGCCCTCTGTTGGCAAACGCCTGCTGTTTGCGCTCACCGTAGTGCTTGTCGCCCTGTCGGCCATACTGGTGCCGGGAATCGCCGGGCGGGCGCCCAGCGCGGTTTTTTTCGGCACCGGCGGTTACATCATCCTGGTTCTGGTGTTGGCAACCCTCTGGTTGTGGGGCAGGCACCGGGCCAGTCTGTCGCCCGAAGCGCGCCTCGGCGCGGACCTGCAAGGCGCTGGCTACCTGTGCTTCGCCATTGTCGCCTGGAACCTGTGTGGCCTCGGTGGCATGCCCTCGTTTGCCCTGGATCCGGAAAAAATGCTCGCCATGGGCAGCCGCGGCTTTGCCATCGGACAGATGAAATCGATCATGGTAGCGCTGGTAGCGGGCTGGATTCTCACAGCGGCCGGATATCGCATGTCGCTGAAGACCTCCCAGCAACCCGCACGGAGCCAGTGATATGCAGCGCAACCGGTTCCGTATCGACAATGACAGCAGACCGGGTCCGCTGTTACGGATTTTCCAAACTGTCCTGCTGGCGATGCTGCTGTCAGCCTGCAGTCGCATCGAGCTGGCCTACAATAACCTGGACTGGCTGTTGCCGCATTACCTCGGCTCCGCGTCCAACAGGCCTGGGCGGACATCCTGCGGCAGGGCAGCCCGGCGATCGGCGATATCCTGCTCACCGCGGATGAAACCCAGATCAAGGAACTCTTCGAAGGCTTTGAGAAGACCAATAGCGAATGGCTGGAGGAGTTCGAAGCCACCAGTGACGAGGCGTTGCGTGAGGATTACCGGGAGCGCATGGACACGGAATTGCAGCGCTGGTTCGGCGAACTGAACGAGGGGCAGGAACAGATACTGGTCGTCTGGAGCAGGCAGTTCCAGCCACTGGGCCTTCAGGGGCTGGAAGTGCGGCGGCGCTGGCAATCACGCCTGCAGGAGATCGTGAGCACCCGTGATGACCCCGAGGCTTTCCAGCGTGAACTCGCTGAATTGTTGACCAACCCGGGGACACTGCGCCCCCCTCTTTACCAACAGCGCCTCGATCATAATCGCGACGTGACGATCGACATGGTCTATGGGATCGTCCAACAGCTCAGCGATGCGCAAAAGCGCCATCTACAACGGCAGGTCAAATCCGTGGCAGGCGATTTTGACGACCTGGCATGCAGCGGTGAACCCGTAGCTTCTTGATTAGAGATCGGTGTTATCAGAGGATGTAGAAAAGGTGGCGACACAGACTCAATGATACCAGCTGGTTTATGCGCAATCCCAATAGAAACCATTAGAAACTGGGGAATGCATTTGTCTAGCAAACCGAACAAGGCCAATTAAGCCTGAGCCAAATAACCAAATTGTTTCGGGTAGAGGTACTGGAGCAGGAGTTATATTTGTTAATGTAAGGCGTGTATGAAAAGAACCGCCTGTGCCAGCTAAAGTATCTCCATAGCTATAAAATCCCTGCACATGATCCCCAACCACCCAATTTTGGACAACTTCATTTTGGTTTTGTATATCAAGACTATCAACGAGATGTAATTCCCCAGAATAGTCATACCCAACATACGGTACACCGCCAAGTGTATATGTGTACTCACTTACAATTGAAACACCAATATTGCTATCAATATAGTCATTTGACAGATCAAAAGGTATATATTCGGATAAAAGAGGATGACTGGACATCAGCAATGAAGAGTAAAAATAGTCAGAACTATACCAACCGTAATAATTTCCGGATGTGTCTGATAAATATTCAATTGAGTTATCTGAGCTAGTACGCGAAGCACTACC
>JARRNW010000669.1:0-3235 GCA_037384565.1 Candidatus Thiodiazotropha sp. | reverse complement strand
CTGCTGAGCTTCTGCCAATATCGATTCAAAGGCATCTACCAGATTCGTGGCATTGGAGGCGGGATAAAAGCTGCCTCCACCCGCCGTGGCTATAGATCTCAGGAATGCCTCGGTGTTAGAGTTAGTCGCAAACCCGATGGTGTGGGTAATGATGTGCTGTTGATTGTTCCAACCGTCGCCGGTTTCCAGGTCGGTCGTGTAGGCCCATCCCGAAATCTCCCGGGCACAGCGGCCATTCTGCCATCGCGAAACTGAATCACTGGCGCAATTGTCGTTCGAAGTGGGATAGGCTGTCAGGCCATACCTCAGTCCCCAGGTGGGGCTGTTGGAGTTGGGCTCGCCATCGGATAACAATACGATGTGCCGGTATGGGCGACAAAACGAAGGGATGTGTTTTCGCCGCCGGTGGTTGTGTAGCCCATCAAAGCCGCATTTACGCTCTGCATGGAACTCTGATCGAAGATGTTGGTCATGGCTTCGACCAGGGCATCCCGGCGCGATACGGTATCACCCGCCAGGTTTCGCGCGTCCCAGGTTCCCATACTGCCGGATTCGTCAAGCACGAACAGGACGTTGGGCGGCACCGGGTCGGGTGGCTCGTAGAGATAAATTTCGACGTCGTCCGCAAGAACAGCACACCCGTATGTGGCACTGATCAACAGGGTGATCGCTGTGGCCGTTTTCTGCAAGCTAAGTTGTCTCTGCGTCTTCATGGTCAAGTACTCCTGAATATCGCTTCACTGGGTGAAGAGAACGACTTGCGACTGATTGGTGGTTTTGGTATTGCTTCCTCCGACATGTCCATCAGCGGTAGCCATGTAGGTTACAAGCGCATTGTTCACCGGAAATCCGGGTACCATGATGCCCACTTTTCCGTTGTCCGGGTCAGCGGGTTCGTCCTTTTCCAAGCTGTACAGGAACCGCATGGTCAGATTGGCGTGCAACTCAGGCATCTCATTCTCAACTTCCGGGGCAACAAAGTAATTCGGGTTATTGGCCACGGCGCCATCGGTCGAGGAGGGTATCTGCACCACTGGCTGTTGCACCGTCGCCATGGCGAGTGCGCTCTCGGCGGCCTGAAAACTCAGTGTCTTGAACTGGTGATTGACCGTGATCTGGGTATCCAGATTCGTATTCTGCATTGCGCTTACACTGAGTAAGGTGATGATTACCAGCAAGATCAGGGAGATCACAAGGGCTGCGCCTTTTTGGGTCTGCCGGTCGGATGTCTGTTTGTGTCGATGGGTATGCATTATTACTGCCTCATGGTAACGCCATTACGGTTTCTGAGCGAAATCGTAGTGCTATTACTCTTATAGAAAAATGTTGTATCGGGCGCTTCAAAATCGGAACCCAGCAGATCCAGGATTTGAGGGTCGCTCTCTCGATAGGGAGGCGGCAAAGGGTTTGCTTCGCCAGAACGGGCTACCAGGCCGATACGTATGGAGACGACGAAGTTCCAGTCTGCATCGCTCATCTCCGATGCGCTGAGGTATCTGTCGGGGGTTGTGTCTTGGTCGTCCCGGTCGATGCCATACAAGGCTTTCATTGCAATGATGTCGGAAACCAGGGGTTGCTCGTAATCACCGAAGGGACCGGTGGCCTTGCACGCCAGTTCATGGTCATCATTGATATAAAATTTAACAGTAGATGTTTGGTTTGTGAGCGTTTCCGAGATTCCGCAGGGTGCCGGGCCATCCGCGTAACGTATTGCGATGACACTGTTACCATTTTCGTCCTGGTTGGTGTAGACGCCGTCTGTAGTATCAGGAAAACTCCTGAATCCATTGTCAGCCGCATCATCGTCGTAGGCGGCGAGGTTGTCATCTTGTGCCACGCCTCGCCCGGCCATGACGAGGGTGCGTTTGAGATCCTGTATGGCAAAGCGAAGGTTCTCCGTTGTGATGGAGATCGCTGTTCTGGCATTGAAGCTGTTTTTGCTGTCAACGTAGACCGTAATGACGCCCGCAATGAGAAAAAGACCAATCGCACTCGCGATAAGCAGAGAGACGATAGAAAATCCGGATTGAGGTGACTTGAATTGTCTCATGGTTAACTCCCGGGAGGAGAGGTGGGTGTGCCAGGTATGATATCGGTTCTTACTCTCTCCCTGACGGGGATGTCATTCACGAGTTCCGTTGTTGGCCAACTAATCTCGATGGTCATATGCTGCAGGGCTGGGCATCCGCCCGGGCAATTGATGGCCAAGGTACTGTTAGGGGGTAATTCGTTATCGATTTTGCAGGCGATATCCCTGACGTCGTAAGTCGCCATCTGTTCCGGTGTGCAATTCGCAGCATCTCCGGCAGTGCCGCCGGGTGCCATCGAACAGATCGTGTCTGGAGGGTTATCGCAAGCGTCCTCGACAGTGGCGTCGGCGAGGGTGTAGGCGTTCAGTGCATCACGGTTCGCATTGATCCGGTCTGTCAAGGCGGATGCCAAGTCAATCGCTTGCGTTCTGAAGAGTGCGTTACTCGATCCCTGCAGGGCCGTCACCTGCATCGCTGCGACGCCGAGCAGTCCGACTGCGATGACAACGGCGGCAACCAACACTTCAATAAGCGTCATTCCTCGGGTATGTCGGTAGGCAGGGCCTTTGATTCTAATTCTCATGGACAGACTCCGTTGTCGGCGGATTTGGTATACGGGCGCCCCGTCAGACTGATGCATATATAGCTTTTCACGTCGCCGTATTTAATCGTTAAAGTTTCGGCGTTTGCGGGGACTGTTCGACCTCGAGCATTGTACGTAACAGGGTTACCAGTGATGGTAATGCTGGTGTGCGTGGCGTTCTGGTCCTTGATCGTGTCGACACCGGAGGTTACCTGCCAGCCGTTGGCCAAGGGTGTAAAAGTGGTGTCTATCTCAGTCCGAATAGCCTCACTGCGTGCGAAAAGCAGGCCATTTAACAGCTCGTTACTGGCGTTTGTGACAGCGTTCCGTTCAGCAAGATCTCGAAAGCCTGGAACGACGATCGCAACTAAGACCCCAAGGATGGCCAAGGAGATCATCAGTTCGACAACGGTGAATCCTTTAGTTCGTTTCATTGAGTAACCTCTATTCCACTGACTAATAGCTTAGTTGAATTGCATCCAGGACAGCATACCGCTCATCGGGCAAGCAGGTCCGGATATCCTAAAAAAACTGAACATTTGACGGCTTAGATCCCGAAGGTAGTGAGTCGGATTTTATGCATCGATTCAGTCCTGGCTTTCCACGGCGAGAATACTGACCC
>JARRNW010000668.1:0-2654 GCA_037384565.1 Candidatus Thiodiazotropha sp. | reverse complement strand
ACAACTCACATATGCCCCGCCAAGGCCTGCGGGCATTATGGAGTTTTCCATTGGTTTTACATGAAATGGAATAACAAACACTTTAGTCATAAAACTCTTTTCTCTAATTACAAATCATTGGGATTAATAATCCTTACCGTAGATGGATCTATAGCCTCTCTAAGCATTTGTATTTGCTCTGGTGTTCTAAGACCGAATTGATCTGGGGCTTTGTGGATGTCAACTCTCAACGGTGCCGTTGGATTCAGGCGAACGGCTTCACCCTTATCAAAAACAGACTGAGTCCTTAATTTTTCAAGCAATGAAGCGTCGGCTTCAACGGCGGTTATGGTGGCATTCCCATTTCGATTAACCAAAGCAAACTCTTTCGCTCGCTGTGGCTGGTCAATATTAATGAACAAGGGTCGCTCTTTACCTTTTTTACTCGTTACAACTGGAATTTCTCCATCGCCGGAAATACGCGGACCAAATGCATTGTCGTCAACTCGGTAAACAGTGACAGTATTTTTGTTTGGAGCATTTGTACCAACCTGCATCGTACCACTCGTGCTCGGTCTGCTCGTGCTCGGCTCAACATCCAAACCCCGCTTCGTGCCAATCTGAGGCGAAATCATACCACGCCTTTCAGCAAGTGGCAGGCCGCTAGTCGTTCCGTCGGCAAGATGGGTACTCTTGCGACCGAACTGGCTTCTGCCCAGTGCGCCACCGTGCGCACCTAATCCACCGCCAACGATGGTGACGGCGCCTAACCGCTCGAGCAAGGTTGAATGGGTGTAGTCCACTGCTGTGGCACCCTGTTCCCGATGCACATCCTCCATGAATTGGCGGCTCTCACCGCTGGCTAGATCATAGATCAGGGCCAGTGCGTGTTGGCCAATGGGGGTTTGTGCGAGTCTATTTATTCCTTCCCGGCCTGCTGCCTTGATGAATTGATTGGCAGATTTTACTTTCTGCGCCGGTGTCTGTTTTGCAAATTCTCTTTTTATCTGCACCTCAGGCTGAGCGCTCTGAACCGTTTTCTGAAAAAGTGCTTTGCCAGATAGTGGCTCTGATACCGATAGTAAACGAGAGCAAGTCACTTTGAATATAGGTGATTACCCTAGCGCAGGGTCCGTAATATCTTGAATATAAGACAAAAAATAAGCACTGCTTCTCATTTTGAAGAGGGTCATGCAGATCGCGACAAAGCCAACCAGACCGATACTCTTCAGGGAAATTTCGGACGCCAACACATTGACACTGAATATCTCCCGGCTTGCATTGATCGACATGTTGAAGTTGTAGGTCGGGTTAGCACAGCGTAACCCGACGAAACATGGCGCAAGAACAGGAAGCGCCAATGTCCAACTTCATCTTCATGGCAGAATGGCCTGAACTGCAGGAGCCGGCCGGCGAGGCCGAGTCGTTGCTGCAGGCGGACCTGCGCGCTGCCTGTTTCTACGCACCCTCAACACTCTTTGGCATCTGCTTTAGATGTGATCTGGTTATAAATCGCAGAGAGTTTTGTGGATTGGGTCGCGATATGTGTATTGGCTGGTTGGTCTCGCTATGGGATAGTCAATATGATCAGGGCAGTAGTCTACAACAGACCCCGTTGTATAGGATGGCTCATAGGTCAAGGATTAATCAGGATGATAACGGCCCGACACATTCGTCTATTGGCACTCGCGCTTACAACGTTTTTCATTGCCCCAAATGCATGCGTTAAATTGTTCGGATGCCAATACCTACGGCTGGCCTGACCAGCCATGTTGTATGATCGAGACCAACGCCACGATCGAGGCAGGTAGAAAGATGGTGCTTGCAAGAAGCGCTCTGCCCTATCAGCTACGATCGGGGATAACCTGGGATCAGATCTATCTGAACGGTACAGCGGACAACCCAGCCTGGCTGGTGGGCGAGGACCGGTTGTCTGACAAGCCGAAAATCACTCTGGGTCCGGGGTTATCGAGACAGGAACTGCGTCTGCAGGGTACCGGAAACTATCGAATCACGGGTATCGACTTCGATGGGCCAAATCCGAACAATCGGGGGGTGGGCGATAACATTGTTATCCGGTATTCGCGGGTGCAGAATTTTCCATCAACCGGGGGTGGCGGGACGAGTGTCGGTCTGTCTTCAGGCGATGGCCCGGGCGCCAATGTTCTTGCCTTCCATGTCAATGCGAACGATAACGGTATCGTCTCTTCGACCCTGGAAGAAGAAAGGGATATTCACGCCTTTGTCGGATCCAATTTGTGGTTACAGAATCTGCCTGTTGGGATATCCGGAACGTAGCGTATACAAGCGGATCAGGTGGGAATGCGCAAAACTTCTATGTGAATGATGAGGGTGTCCAGCAGGGTTATGGTTACATCCTGAACAATCGATCCTGGGATACGAGTGGTACGGGATACGGCAGTTCGAATATCGGTGGCAAAGTCTATTTCATCGGTAATCGCAGTTTCTTTTCGCCCTATGCAAGCGGTCTGGGAAGCGCGAACGGCGGAGGTGAGCGGCATTACTATTTCAATACTGTATACGATGCTTTGATAGGTATGGATATGTATGTTGCGGGTTCTCCTGTCCGATATGTCGCGGGCAACTATTTCAGTAAGATCGGAGAGTATGGCTCGTTCGTATCGGCGGCGTATTCTGAGATCGATTCGTTTGAC
>JARRNW010000667.1:0-1615 GCA_037384565.1 Candidatus Thiodiazotropha sp. | reverse complement strand
TGCGTATCACGAGCGTTTGACCAAAGAATTAGAGGCCGAAGTTTACTTTGCGCGACCCTACCATTCGTGGGAAAGAGGCTTGAATGAGAATACTAATGGCCTATTGCGACAATACTGGCCAAAGAGCATGGACCTCAAGAAAGTTACGAATGAGGAGGTTCGAGCCGTTGTCACCCAACTCAATCGAAGACCACGCAAGACATTGGGGTTTAAAACACCTGAGGAATTGATGCAAAATCATATGGCGGCATTAGCCGCATAGCCCGCATGCACTTCAGAGTTGAATCCGCGCTTAAAAGAAGTGCCTGTCATATTTTTTCTTTTTTCCCTATCGAAATACAGACTTGTCTTACTGAACTGAAAGCTGAACAGGAGGTCTTGGAGTTAAGGTGCGCTCTGAAATCATTGGGTTGCCATTCGCATCGGAATTGGATGGACGATCGCTGGTTATCTCAATATTATCTATGTAGGCAGACATGGTCTTTGGTGCATTGCCATTATAATAGTTACCGATAAGAACTCTGTCAGAAACATTATTGGAAGAAGCAAGTGTGGCGACGACACCTGCAGCTTCGAACACAAGACTGCCTTCTTGCCAGATCCTGATAATACTGTTCGATGGGACAGATGAGAACTTTATGTAAATCTCATACGTATTCCAACTATCAATCTTGACTGCTTTACCGTGTTGTCCACGCGGACCGGTTATCATAGGTGAATCACCATACTTGTAATCGTTAAATGCCACCTTTGAAGCACCAAGATCAGTATGCGGTTCGATCTGATGAGTATCTTTATCGATGTAGATATCCCACCAATCACCACCGTTGAGTTTGGATCCGATACGCATCAATTTCTGGCCGGACGTGGTAGTGAATATCCAGGATGAAGGGAAAAACCATCTAGCGCGATACCAGACTTCGTCGCCTTCACCCAAACTGCTTGGGTATTGGATCATGCCACCAAATGCGGTACCTCCAGAATTAACCTTCGCCTTCAACGCCTGACCACCTAAAAACACATGCTCATTGGTGTAAGTCGCCTGGGCAGCGTTATTGGTTAGGCCGTCACTACCAGTGGCTATTTCGCCGATAGACCCATCTTCAAAATCAGCGGTAACTGTCCATGCGTGGGATATTGAGCTACTGGTCATCAGACCCAGAAAGAGTATAAACTTTTTCAAGTTACAAACACCTCATCAGCTATAATTCAACACATCACTTAGTTGATCAGATTGTGACATTTCTTACCATATGAATTTCTTGATATAAATAAGAATTTGTTCACAGATATATTTCCCAAAATATCATCACCGTAAAGTCAGTCTGAACTCTTTGATCTTTGATGGTCTGTTTATTCGTCCCGAGCAAAGGTTAAAACCACCGCCTTTTAGGGGGGGCAAATTTATCAGCCATGCTTAAATTGAGCGCAAAGCATGGGGATGAACATGGAACATCGTTACGGTAGTCATACGGTTTACGAGATACAGTGGGATATCGGGACTGGGATATCGGGACAGCCACCATTTGGGATAGCCTAAAGCCACACAAAATCAGATGGTTAGTTCAAATGGTAGTGCTTTTGCAACAACGACTAAACGGTGACTGTCCACAAT
>JARRNW010000666.1:0-2460 GCA_037384565.1 Candidatus Thiodiazotropha sp. | reverse complement strand
TCGCGGATCTGTGCCAAACGCTTCGTGCGGCAACATCCCGCCAGAAATCCGTAGTGGCGGATTCGGGTAAAGCCCTTGGGGAGCACATGCAGCAAATATCGCCGAACAAATTCCTCACCTTCCAGATGCATCGTCTTGTTCCGGCTACCGTCGGCGTAATCCTTATAGCGTAGTGCTACGCCGCTTTCATCGACACTTTCGATACGGGCGTTGGTGATGGCGATGCGGTGAGTATAGCGGTCCAGGTAGTCGATGACGCTGGCGGTATAATTTCGGCAGTGTTTCGTATAAACCACCCAGTCGTGGGACATCAGTTCATCAAGCACCTCGTCGATTTCGCCCGGGCGTGTGACTCGCGCGAGTTTCCCGACAATCCAGACACCCATGTTTGCACTTCCCTAGTGTGGGACTCCGGATAGAATCATAGGTAAATTCCGGCTCTCTTAAAGTGGGTCCGGATAGCTGCGAAGGATTGTACAAACAACGCCCAATGTAGTAATGTGCCTACATGTGGGTATCTTAATCAAGTGGCACCATCATGACCATTACAACCCTATCCAGCCGAGATCTCAATCAGGACGTCAGTCGCGCAAAAAAAGCGGCCAAAAATGGCCCCGTGTTTATTACGGATCGTGGCAAACCGGCGCATGTACTGTTGAGTATCGAGGAATACCAACGACTTACTGATCAACATAAAAGCCTCGCTGAGGTCTTGGCCATGCCGGGTATTGCCGATATCGAAGTAGAGTTTCCCCAATCACGCGAGCTTCCCCGTCCAGCGGAATTTGACTGATGTTTCTGCTCGATACCAACGTCATTTCCGAATTACGCAAGGCTGGAAATGGCAAGGCCGATCCTAACGTAATCAAATGGCAGTCGGATTTGGATGCAACCCGCTTCTACATCTCAGCTGTAACCGTCATGGAGCTTGAGTTTGGGATTTTACGCCTGGGGCGTCGAGATGCGGCTCAAGGGGCGCTGTTGCGCACCTGGATGGACAACCATGTTCTCCCGGAATTTGCCAACCGTACATTACCGATCGATGAAATTGTCGCGCTTCGATGTGCGCAGCTGCATGTTCCCGATCCCCGCCCAGATCGAGATGCCTATATTGCGGCCACCGCTCTGGTGCATGGGTTGACCCTGGTGACTCGGAATGTGGGCGACTTCAAATCGATGGGGGTGGTTATTATCAATCCATGGGAAGTTCAATCATAATGAGGTGCGTATCTCATCCCAGTCTGCGAACTCAATCCTGTTGTGAGTGCATTGAATCGACTGAAATCGGTCAATATTTAATGTGTCCCATGTTACAAAGATCAAATTAAATAATGGCGCAGATAAAAAGATTAAAGCTAAGTTTCGAACGCAAAAGGGTTGAAGATGATCTTCTTCATGCTCCTTTGGAGTCGGCGGATCATGCCAGGTGGTTTCCATGGGGACTCAAACCTATGTGAGTGCCGATCCGGTGGAAATACTTCGGGGTGCTGTATTGGTCAATGCGGTAAAGATCATTGTCCTGCATAACCATCCTCTTGGATCTGCCGAACCGTCGCCGGCAGATATCAAGGGCGCGAGAACTCTGAAGGAAAAAGGTGCGGTTCTGAATATCGAACTCCACGATTCCATTGTTATTGGTGATAGTGGGTATGTCAGCCTTGCCGAACGAGGTTTGATATAGCGGTGGCGATCTATCCTGACATCCATGTTATTACGAGGACAGTCACCGTTTAGTCTTGATCTGTTCTACTGCTGGGTGTGTGATTGCGAAAAGTTCGTCATGGGATAACGGTTTTTTCTCTTCAATTTGGCTGCATACATCGAGAAGGATATTTTTAATCTTATCTACAAGGAAGTCCGGAAAATATCCATCCTTGTACATCCCGTGAAGAAATTCGTGGTTCAAGATTTCTTGACTATTTATCGATGCCATAAGATTCCAAGATACTATTGCAAAATTATTAAGTCTTAAAATGATTTATGAAGCATTCGAACTATATGACCAAAAATTCTATTTATTTAAAGATCTACAATTAAAGAAATCTGAAAAAGATTTTATTTCATTTGCTCTTGACAAAAAACCAATGAGTAAGGTTAAGTTCATAAAAGGATTAAATTGGGATGAAGAGAAAGTCCTTAGAGTTATGAAAGGTCTCCAAAGCAAGGGTGTCCTACGAATTGAACAAAATAATATAGTCATCCCAGGAATAATACAGAGGATATAAGTATCTATTTTTTAGTAATTTCCATCAATTTCAAGCATAATTTTCTTTTACATATTGCATTACTTTAGTTATTTCCCCTTGAAATCTCTCACGATTTGCAAAAATGTAAAATCGGACATCTGGACCAGTACCTGAAGGTCTAAAATAGAGTATTGAATGGTCACTTTTTAAACGATATATATCAATATTGTCATTATTATCAGATAAAGCATCAACAGAATAATTAGTGTTGCCA
>JARRNW010000665.1:0-2236 GCA_037384565.1 Candidatus Thiodiazotropha sp. | reverse complement strand
CTCATAATGGGCTTGACCACACAGGGGATACCAATCTCGGCCACTGCCTGCTCGAAATCTTCCCGGTTATCGACGAAACGGTAGGGTGACGTTGGAAGTCCCAACTCCTCGGCGGCGAGGCGCCGGATGCCTTCCCTGTTCATGGTAAGCCGTGCGGCATTCGCGGTGGGAATCACTGTAAAACCTTCCTGCTCCAGTGCCACCAGGGTATCGGTGGAGATTGCCTCGATCTCCGGGACGATGTAGTCGGGGCGTTCCAGCTCGATTACCCGACGCAGTTCATCACCATCCAACATGGAGAAAGTGTAGGACCGATCGGCCACCTGCATCGCCGGAGCGTGTGCGTAGCGGTCACAGGCAATCACCTCGCAACCGTAACGCTGCAACTCGATGACCACCTCTTTACCCAATTCACCGGAGCCACACAGCAGAATCTTGGTTGCGGAAGGGGAGAATGGGGTGCCCAGTGTCGTCATGTGTCGGTCCTTTTTCCTTACGCAGGAAGGTATGCAATGTGCCGGTATATATTAACCCGGCACCCAAATATGCCATGTTCAGCCGATGCGTGCCAGCCTGCAGCAAGGTATCAAAACGCCGCTGTAGCCACTCTACCGAGTTTTGGAATTCACCGGTGGAACCCACATGATAATTTCACCGTTGACTCCCATGCTGCGCGCACGCCCCCCGTTCTTTGCCATGTACATCCGATGATCGGCCATTTCGACCTGGGATTTCCAATCATCGACCTCGTCACAACGGATCTCAGAAATACCGATACTGGCGGTCACGGGTTCGCCGTCCGGACGTTGGCCGACACCGACCTGCATGATTCTCTGCACCACATCATTCGCCATATCAGGCCCGGCGGTTGGCAGAACCACGATGAACTCTTCCCCGCCCCAACGAATCACGCTGTCACCTTTGCGCAATGTCTTGCAGAGCATCTGCGCCGCGGTCTTCAGAATGACATCACCCTGGTCATGGCCGTAGGTATCGTTGATCGACTTGAAATGGTCCAGGTCCAGGTAGAGCAGGGACAATTCGCTTTCATTCATCTGGGCCAGACGAAACTGCAGATCAAGCATCTCAATACCGGCGCGACGACTCAGCACCCCGGTGAGCACATCGTAGCTGGCACGGCTTATCTGGGAGAGCATGTAGCGCAATTGGCTCAGTGATGAGAACAGGGCAACCCCGAGAATAAGAATCAGCAGCCAGAGCGTAGCAACCACCTGGGGGATCTCTTCCTCACCCCGTGGGATGACTACGATCAGGGTCAGCAGGAACATGGGCAGTGTGTAAGAGATAAATTCGCTCAGAGTAAGCGGAAACAGGGTCAGGCCCGCCACCATGACAAAAGGCAGCAAGCCATAGAATCCGGCCATGATCTGTTCGCTGCCGCTCAAGGGATAGCCTTGGATCCAGTGCTCCGAGACCAGATAGAACAGGGGTGTCACCGCCAACATCCCGGCCAAATACCCGGCTCTGAATGATGGTCGCGCGGTGGCGGGAAATGGCCAGACCGTGGTTATGGGTCGTGAACAACTCATACAGTTGATCACGTGTGTAAATCCCCAACGATTCATTGATGGATATATACATGTTTGTCATTAGATTGTTAATGGCCATGTCTACACACAACAACATCCTGCCAGGAAAACCAGTTCCATCCACACTAAAAAATCTAGGAGATTATCGCCCAAGCCAGTAATTTCCGGATCCGCTAACGTGCGTAACCATGATCCGGATCAATAACATCAGCAATCGAACAGCTTCTGCTTCGCCGGATTGCAGCCATTGCGTAAAGCTCTCCCAGGGTTCGCGGCATCGGGATTTAAAAGCACCACAACCCCCTGGGGTATCCATGGGTATTCGGCACAATTTTACTTCAAATCAGTTGCACCATCGCCAACCTGATACTAAGGTTGCATTTAATGCAAACCGATACAATGACTTCGCATAGCTTTCCCTAGTGTGGTGTTTTTTCTGATTATCGAAAGTTTGCACTCAGAAAGGACGCAAACCGGGACTCCGGAGGATTAACATGGATAGCCTTGTGGACAATTTCTTCCACTACTTCCAACCACTATACGCCGCATCACAAGATCAGAAACGCCGCAGTTACGACATCCGCTACAGGGTCTATGTGGAGGAACTTGGCTGGGAGGCGCCAAACCCGGTTTGCCTGGAGTCCGATCCCTGCGATGACTATGCACACCCCTGCCTGCTGAAACAC
>JARRNW010000664.1:0-3109 GCA_037384565.1 Candidatus Thiodiazotropha sp. | reverse complement strand
CTGATCATGGATGTGTTCATTGCTCTGCTGGTGTTGCCGCTGATGGTGTATTGGCTGCGCCCGGGGTTTGTGTTTGATGCCTCTCGATAGTCCGAAAAGGTGCGCCGGGTTAATGCATTCTATTCAAAACTGATCTCGATATACGCCTTGCCCCATTGTGAAGAGAAAGGCATGGTGATGATGGGGCCGTCGCATTTGTGGCGAATCGTATGACCTTTTCCTGACACGACGATGGGGGTTGCCATATCGAATTCGAATCCGCTTTCAGCCAGTATTCGTTTCGCGCCACCCGTGACCATGTTGGTGATCTCCCCCACCATGTCCGAGACTTGTTCATTGATGCTGCTGGCCTTTTCACCCAACATGTTGTGCATGATTTGCAGTGCCAGGGGCTCTTCGAAGGTAATCGACATCGAACCTTTGGTTTTGTTGCCCACCATGCCGATCAGTCCTGAGACATCACCGTAGGCAATCTCGTCTTTTTTAACCCGTGCCTTTTGCGGCTCCAGCTCCATGGAGGCCATGGTTTTCAATACATCGAGCAATGAGACTAGAAAAGGGTTTACAAATTCTGCGCGCATGTTGAAAGGCTCACTCCACGGTCTGCGTATCAGAAGCGCCGCGTTTCTCAACCATAGGTTCGATACCCGCATACGCTTCGGTACACTCTTAATTTTAGCGCATATTACTGATATTACAGAGGATTGAGGGTGCCCCTTCTTCGCTGGCTGGGTAATGCGATGAGCGAGTGGAGGCATCCTCAGCCGGCTGTTGCAGACGTGTGGTTTTTATGCCGACATCCCTAACTGGATGGCTTTTTCTGTTTTGCCCGAGGATGCGCCTTGTCATAGACATCGGCCAGGTGCTGAAAGTCCAGGTGGGTGTAGATCTGGGTGGTGCTGATGTTGGCGTGCCCCAGTAGCTCTTGCACGGCGCGAAGATCGCCCGAGGACTCCAACAGGTGAGTTGCAAAGGAGTGGCGCAACAGGTGTGGGTGAATGTTTCTGGGTGCGCCTTGGCGCACCGCCCATTCATGCAGCTGCTTGTGGATTGTCGAGCGGCTGATACGCTTGCCTCGAATCCCGACGAACAGCGCCGTTTCATCCCCGGCAGCCAGTTCATGCCGTACTCCCAGCCAGCGCTGGATGGCGTCCCGGGCCTGGGTGCCTAGCGGTACCAGACGGGTTTTATTACCCTTGCCGGTAACCTCCACCATCTGTTCCCCCAGATCGATCTTGTTGATATCCAGAGCGATCAGCTCCGCCAATCGTAGCCCGGATGAATAGAACAGTTCCATGATCGCCCGGTCACGCAATGCCAGGGTATCGGTGGCATCGATATCGAGCAGTTGCCCCATCTGGTCCGCGTCGAGGGTGACCGGAAGCTTGCGTTTTACCTTGGGTGCCCGGACGCCCAGCGCGGGATTGGCCTGGGCCAGATTTTCCCGGATCAGGACCTTGGGTGCCCGGACGCCCAGCGCGGGATTGGCCTGGGCCAGATTTTCCCGGATCAGGTAGTGGAACAGGGCGCGCAGGCTGGAGAGTTCCCGGTGCAGGCTTTTGGGTGACATCCCTTGACGGTGGCGCTGTGCGATGTAGTGGCGTACCTGATTCTGGGTCAGAGTGGTCCAGTCATCGATGGCGTGCTCCGAGAGCCAGTGACAGGCCGCCTTCAGGTCCCGGGCGTAGCTCTCCAGAGTATGGGGCGAGAGGCGGCGTTCATGGGTCAGGTAATCCAGGAACCGGT
The DNA here is from genome assembly GCA_037384565.1 of Candidatus Thiodiazotropha sp. Taxonomy (GTDB): domain Bacteria; phylum Pseudomonadota; class Gammaproteobacteria; order Chromatiales; family Chromatiaceae; genus Thiodiazotropha. The sequence continues at coordinate 1,363 of JARRNW010000664.1, read as the reverse complement.
CAAGCGGGTTGCCCAGCTTGTCCGGTTTCGGTGGGTCTCTTTCCACGGGGGCTGACAAGATCCGCCGTTCAGATTCCCGGTAGGGAAACCGCCTGCAGGGTGCGGCTGATAATCTGCCCCAGGCGGGTGAGAAAATCAGTGCCATGGTCCGGTGCGAAGCGGTTGGAGTCCCGGCTGCCGATGGCCAGCAAACCGAGCACGCCCTCACTTTTCAGTGGGATCAGGGCGGTGGAGCTGATGTGGTAACCCTCGGCGCCGAAAATATAGTCCAGTTGATGTTGGTCCATGGGGCCGCAGATGGGACTGTTCTGATCGAAAAAGGCCTCGAAGCGGGCGATCTGTTCGTCGACCCCATCCCGGTTCGCCTCATCGAACAGGCTGGGAGAGAAAAGCCGCAGCTCCACCGCATCGGCCTTGAAATCGTCATGCAGTTCGTCTTCCAGGGCGTTGAGTACCTCCTCGAAGGTTGCCGCATCGATCAGTTCCAAGGTCAGGCGATGCATGCGCTGCTGCAACTGCTCGTTGTTGCGCGCCACCTCGAGGAGATCGGCCAGTTGTCGCTGGCTGTCACGCAGTTGTTCCCGCAGGGTATCCACCTGGCGTTCGATGAGCGACACCGCCGCTCCGCTTTGGTGGGGGATCTGGAGTTGGGCAAGCAGTTCGGGATGCCGGATCAGGAAATCCGTGTGATCGGTGAGGTATTCCTCAACCAAACGCGCGATTTCCCGATCTTCAAGCGTGCTGTTCGGGGCTTTCTGGGTCATAGCTCAATGGTTCCTTCAAACACGGTTTGCGCGGGACCGCTCATGAGTACGGAATGGCCTTCTCCCGGCCACTTTATCACAAGATCGCCACCGCGTAGATGCACGGTCACGGTCTCATCGAGCTGTCCGAGCAGTCGCCCCGCGACAACCGCTGCGCAGGCGCCGGTGCCACAGGCGAGGGTCTCGCCGGTGCCACGCTCGTAGACCCGCAGGCGGATCTCCCGGGGATTGAGAATCTGCATGAAACCCACATTCACCCGGTCGGGAAATCGTGGGTGGTTTTCGATCCGAGGACCCAGGGTTTCCACCGCTGCCTGATCCGGGTCATCCACTTGCAGGACCGCATGAGGGTTGCCCATGGAGAGACTGCTGATAGTAAGGTTTTCGCCGTCCACATCCAGGGGATAGGTGGTGGAGCGGTTTTCGGCCTGGAAGGGGATTTGATTCGGTTCGAGTCGAGGGGTGCCCATGTCGACTTCGATCTGGCCGGATGCGAGCAGGCGCAGCTCGATCAGTCCCCCGGGGGTTGTGACTCGCAGTACGGATTTGTCGCTCAACCCATGGTCGTGAACGAAGCGGACGAAGCAGCGGGCGCCGTT
>JARRNW010000663.1:0-1661 GCA_037384565.1 Candidatus Thiodiazotropha sp. | reverse complement strand
GTATGCGCCGGAAATTACATTCCGTCAGATAACAGATTTCATCGTAGTCATAAAATACCACTTTACGCTGACAGTTCACCCCGAAGTTCTTGAATAATAGATCCCCGGGGAAGATATTCACGCCCATCAACTGTTTCAACGCCAAACCCCAGTCGTCGAGAATTTCCCATGTTTCGGTCTCGTTGCACTCCTGGAGATAGATATTCAGCGGGGTCATGCGGCGTTCGATGTAAAGATGGCGAATCACCAAGTGGCGCGCATCGATTTCCAATTGCGAAGGGATGCTGCGTTGCAGGGAGTCGAGCAGGGCAGGCCCGATTCGTTCCAGTGGCAGGGCGACATCCGAAAATTCCAGGGTGTCTGCCATGCGGCCGATGCGGTCGTGTTTCTTGACTTGCAGATAGCGCTCCTTGATGAGTTTATGAGTGACCTCTTTCTGCGGTGGAAATCGATCCCGGATCACTTTGAACACATAGGGGAAAGAGGGTAGGGTAAACACCTCCATGACCAGACCGGGCGTACCTGGCGCGGTGACAAATGGATCGTCACTCTCCTGTAGATGCTCTAACAGATCCCGATAGAACTCGTTTTTCGCCTGCTTGTGCAGGCCGATACTCATGTAGAGCTCGGACAGGGTCTTGTACGGCATAATGCTTTGCAGAAAAGCCACCGTAGCCGCAGGCACGGGTGTCTTGGCCATGAAATAGGCACGTGCAAAGCTGAACACCGCTTCCACTTCCCGAGGACGAACCAGCAGGGCATCCACGCAGAGTGCACCCTGTTCATTATTGATCAACGGAATGAGGAACGGGCACACCTTGTCCCCGTAAACCATCCGACCGATGAGATAGGCCGCTTTGTTTCGATAAAAAGGTGATTCCAAGAGGTCGAAGCGCAGATCCTCTGGCAACGAATCGAACGAATGCTGTTGGCGCAGGGATTCGGCCACTCGCTCACAATCCCGTTCGATGTCTTCATAGGGCAGGGAAAAGTAGAATGCTGAGAGCATATCCCATACACAGCCACTGAGGCCGCTATCCGCCACATGGAAGGACATGTACACCTGGTAACGCCTTGCCATCTCCTCTCGGTCGACCTGTGACTCGATGAAAATCATGTCGTTGTTGTAGTAGCGGCGGTCGAACAGCCGGCAGAAGACCGAGTTGTAGAAAGTCTCCGCAAGTTCCGGACGACTGTGAGTTTTCAGCTGATCAGCATAAATCTGCTTGACCCGCTGCCACAGGTCTTCATTCAGCGTCGTGATATCAAAATTCGCCTTGATTTTCCGGATTGCCTCCTTGACCCGCAGGTCATAGAAGTTGACCCGTTTTGCAGACGCCTCCCGAACCTCACGCCAGTCCGCTCGTTCGAACCTTTGCCTCGCGGAACTGCTGATCTCCTGAAAAAACGAAAAATGCCGTTCGAAACCGGTAAGGATCGATTGGGCGATCAGTCGCGGTTTTTCAATTGGCACGGTTTATCTCCCCTTTGTGGTAGGGGAAGGAATACCTGATCAACGGATTGAACACGAGGGGTAGGGCGTTTTGCATCATTGTAGGGCGTTTTGATCTGAGTCTGTGGGTTATACCTGATCTATTTACTATGCTTTAATGCAGTGCACAAAAACTCTGTCCGCCTCAAAGTAAGGCAGTGCCAGCAAA
>JARRNW010000662.1:0-1679 GCA_037384565.1 Candidatus Thiodiazotropha sp. | reverse complement strand
GGGCTGCAACGCGGCAATCGTGGCTTGAGTGGCTTCCCGCAGGGCGAGGTAGGCGATTTAAATGCCAACTCAAGACATGCCTCGTCTAAATGTATGATTTGTATAGGACACTACACTAGCTGCACCCGGTTCAATCCAAGGGTAGATCCAGGCTGACGACGCCCTCATCCGGAGTCAACTGCTCGACCGCCTGTTTCCAGCGCGGATCGAGATGAAGTTGCTGCCAGGTAACCGGCTTTCTCCCATGCATACGCACCAGCCGCACATGGGCCGCAGGATCGTCATGCTCCGCAAGCCGCTCCAACACCTGATACGCAGCGGGACGGTTGTTACAGATCAACACCATATCACAACCCGCCGTCAGTGCAGCCTTTGCCCGATCCGCGTAGTCGCCGGCCTCCTGGGCAGCGGCCATATTGAGATCATCACTGAAGATCACTCCCTGGAAACCCAACTGTTTACGCAACACGGTTTTCAGCCAGAACTGGGAAAAACCCGCCAGATCGGGGTCAATCCCCCGATAGATCACATGGGCCGGCATGATCGCCTCCATACCGGATTGAATCATGTTTTCAAAGGGCCTGAGATCATCCATCTGCAGATCCTCGAAGCGTCGCTGATCCACAGGTAGCGCCAGATGGGAATCCGCCTCCACCCCACCATGACCCGGAAAATGTTTCCCGACCACCGCCATGCCCGCAGAATGACTGCCATGCATCCAGGCCTGGGCCAGACGTGAGACGATTTCGGGACGCCGGGAAAAGGCCCGGTCACCGATCACCTCACTGATTCCGTGCCCGAGGTCCAGAACCGGTGCGAAGCTGAAATCGACCCCGCAACTGCGCAATTCCATGGCCATCAACCACCCCCCCTGCTCGGCCAGCCGGATCCCCTTTTCCGGGTGCTTTTCGTACTGTTCACCATACCAGGCCGCAGGAGGCAGCTGGGTAAATTCCGTGCGAAAACGCTGTACTCGTCCACCTTCATGATCCACCGCGATCAGAAGATGCGGAGCTCTTGTCTCATGAATCTCCTGGCAGAGTTGGCGCAGCTGAGTCATCGACTCGTAGTTGCGGGTAAACAGGATTACCCCTCCAACCGCGGGATGCTTGAGCAGCGTGCGCTCTTCATCCGAGAGCCGGGTCCCTTCCAGATCCAGCATGACCGGACCGAGACTCATCGACCTGCCCTCTCAAACTGGCGAATCCTGTGAAGAATGCACCTGCCGCAAAGTGGATCAGGTAATGTCTCGGGCATGGTTATTGTTCCTGTTCGATAATGAATAAGCTGTCTTTTGTAATTCAATTGCTTAGCGACTGCAAGAATCGCTTTACCGGCGACCCAAAACGGGAATAGGGCCGAGTTGAATAATCAAGGTTAAGTGATGGCGCAATATGCCGTAAACCTGATAGATCCTGAATTTCTAACTTCGACCCGAAACAGACTGAACGATCTACCATGCCAATCTCAACATTGACCCGATGCCTTCTGGCCTGCTTGCTCCTGTTGTCATCCAACCCCTTGTGGTCCGCGGATGAGGAAGAAAAGGAGCCGGAACAACCCAAAGTCATCAGCTATTACCAGATTAAACCATCGTTGGTAGCCAATCTTGCCAGTGGCGGCCGTTATATCCGTTGCGACATTCAACTGATGACTCATGATGCCGCCTTTTTGGAGAC
>JARRNW010000661.1:0-1693 GCA_037384565.1 Candidatus Thiodiazotropha sp. | reverse complement strand
CTGGGTTACTGCATAGCACTTTCAAATGATGCCTGTCCTCAATGCTCCTCTTGGGGAGCACATGCAGCAAATATCGCCGAACAAATTCCTCACCGTCCAGATGCATCGTCTTGGTACGGCTGCCGTCGGCGTAATCCTTATAGCGTAGTGGTATATCAGTACTAATACGAGGACACTCATCATTTAATCGTTGTTGTGAAAGCACTGTCAGTTGAAATAACCACCTGTTTTTAGATGACTTTAGACTATCCCAAACGGTGCCTGTCCCTGTATTCCCCCTGTATTCCACCTGTATTCCATTTAAAGCATCATCAAATGGCAACTAAACCTCATAAGACCGCGGGGGCACACCTTTTTGTGCCAAGTAAGTTCGCTCAACCTCCATCATGATACGAGCTTCATTCTGCCGGCAAAATTCGCACGGGCGGGCATATTGCCCCTGAATGCCATGTATGGCGCCAGATGGGTCCGGATACCCATTTTGTTGGTTGCCATACCAAACAGTTGTCATGCCAGTTATTTTGGCGCCAGCCATTGCAGCAGCATTTAGAGCTTTCGGCTCCGCACAGTCTCGATTTCCAGTAAATGTAAGAGGTGTCCTGTGCCGCGCAATTACTTGATTTCGATCTGGATCGACCAGATGTCCCCTAAGAGGATGAAATGCTGTCGCTGAAATATGAGCCCCAGCAAAGCGATCACCAACTCTTTGATCTAGCTGGTTGACAGTTCTTCTTAGCTGACGGTTTGCAGGACCGGTAGTATTCAACTGACAGATCCAGTGAAGTTTGGTGCGGAGTTCGTTCTCAGCCTGTTGACGATTTGAGCCGGAAAGGGAAACAAAACATCGTCCGAGATCGGTTGTTACAACAGTAACCATGTAATTTTGGCCTGCATTCGGTGACCTTTCAAGTGCTTGGATCACCAACAGAGCCTTCGAGTCACTTTCGTGTGTTCGCTTTGGAAATTTTTGCATTGTATTCCTCCATTGATTTTTTGGAGCCTAACGTTTCTCGTAACCGGGTGCACAAAGATGCAGAACGTAGCGGCGCGGCTTTGTGCGATCCGAGTTTACGCGCTTGTTAGGGGTTCCGTTCACTCTATATCCGTTTCTACCACTTCACCGTATATAATCTTCCAATTCGGAATCTTCGCTGAATTTGCTAACAACTGAAGCGTTAATCGCTCATCACCTCTAAGTAGCTCAAGCTGAGTGGAGTTGCTAATAGCATTGTATGCGATCATCTCACATGTTGCTTCCCCAATTATCTCACTAATTTCTTGGAATGGTTTTTTTGAATCCTGCAGATCACGACTACCAATCAAACGTTTTGCGCCTAATTCGTTTCTATAGAGACACCAGCCTCCATAAGATTCAACAGTTAATTCTTTTTCAAAAATAAAGTACCAAGACTCGTTCTCTAAGGTGAGATCTTCGAGTATTCCGGCATGAATCTCGACTAGTTGGGCTGCTCTTATGTTTTCCATTTGTACCTCTAACATATAAGCATTTGTGCGCTGTGCGCAGCATGGCGCATAAATGTCTGTTGGACTAAGCCGCCCATCAGCGTGGCACACTATTTAATATAGGGGAAAGTATTTCACAGGCTTGGTATCGCGAAGGTGTTGGTACCTTTGACGCAATCAAAGTAACTCTCCTCTGGCCTTCATCGACCATTGTTGCGCTCCCTGGGGC
>JARRNW010000660.1:0-1701 GCA_037384565.1 Candidatus Thiodiazotropha sp. | reverse complement strand
AATCCCCGGCCGTGTTCACCCGCCCGAGCCGCCTCAATGGCCGCGTTCAGAGCCAGCAGGTTGGTTTGTCCGGAGATCTCCTCGATGAAGTGCAGGACTGAGTCAACACTGCGAAAATCGTTACTCAATTGACCGATGATTTCCCCGGTGCGCTCTACCTGTTTGCCGAGATCATCGATCTCATCGCAGGTATGCTGCAATGCGAGATTTCCTTGGTCCATTTGCGACTTGGTTCCCTGTGTCATTTCAGCCGTAGTGTTTGCGTTACGGGCGATCTCTTCAATAGTCGCATTCATCTCCGTCATGGCTGTGGCGACCTGTTCGACCTCGGATTCCAGGCGCTGGACATTCTCTTGACTGAGTTTGGTCGAGGCAGAGGATTGGTCCGCCGCGTTACACAGAAAACCTGAAAAATGGTGCAGTCGCCCCACTGCAGTGTTGAGCTTTGATTGCAGCATCAGCAGGGCGTGTTCGGCTGAAGCGGCCTCTTGTCCATTTCGGGAATAGAGAAACTCCATGACATTATTATCGGCAATCTGCTTGCTCGTTTTGCGCAGACGCGCGAGTGGGCGCGTGGCAAAGAAGCCGGCCAACCCCATCAGTGGCAGGCTAATTACCATGGCGATGACACCTTGAAGCCAGGAGATCCCATCACTGGCAATGGCGACGCCGATGCCGGATAGGAGCAGAGACAACAAAATGGCGATCACGAGGAAGGTGTAGTTGAAGCGGATCGCCAAGTTTCCAAGCAGGCCGAGTGTTCCCCCATTCCGATTGATCCGTTTGTAGAGCTTTGCGGCGCGCTGGATCTGATCCCGGGATGGGGGGTAGCGAACGGATTGATAGCCGACGATACGGTCTTCCTCGAATATGGGAGAAACATAGGCGTGAACCCAGTAGAAATCCCCATTCTTGCAGCGGTTCTTTACCAGTCCAATCCAGGGTTTGCCCGCTTTGATTGTGTTCCACAGGTTCTCGAACGCCAGGGGAGGCATGTCAGGGTGGCGTACCAGATTGTGATTAAAGCCGATCAACTCTTCCCGTGAGAAACCACTGATATCTACGAAGACGTCATTGACCGAAGTGATAATGCCCTTCAGATCGGTAGTCGAAATAATCCGCTCGTCCTGGCCGAAGGTGACTTCTCGATCCGTGACAGGGAGATTTTTCTTCATCGCGCTACGCTACTCTTTGCTATTACTGGGCGCACCTTACGAATGCCATTCATATAGACTGTGCCCTGGTGGAAGGTGACCGAGCCCGGTGTCAATGCAGCGTTTTCGTTCTCCCGCTATCGGGTAACAGAGACGATACGATGGACTCGACTACTCTGGGGCAGTCGATCCGTTACAGTCCTTGTGGAATGGCTGAAGAGGCCGGGGGTATCTCGAGAATGATTTTAATGTTATCGGTAGTTCCGCGGATATCTTGAGCGGATATCAATGACCGGTTTCGCCGCCGACAGTCGGGATCCAAATGGAATTTCCGTATCCACCCGGGGTGCACTACACTCCCTAAGATGAGGCTGCAGAAAATAGGTTGTCACTGTCGTCACCTCGTGTTGACCGTCCTGTTGCTGATCTTCGTTGACCCCCTTGTTGCCTCGGATGGTATGAGTCCGGCAGTTGAGGACAAAAAGATCGGCGTGCTCTATTGGTCGATGAGTATTCCCGGACAGGTAGTGATGCGTCAGGGGCTTGA
>JARRNW010000659.1:0-1714 GCA_037384565.1 Candidatus Thiodiazotropha sp. | reverse complement strand
CGCAGGGACCCAACCTCGAACTGGGCACCCACACCCTCAAGGCGCTCGGCGACCTGGTAGGCATCCCACTCACCCGCCCCCTGTTCAAGCATGGTGTTGGTAAAAGAGGTCACCCCTGGCTTGTTCCCGTCCCGGGCACTCCCGGCATCGAACACCAGCCGTACATCCAGCATCGGAATCTCCGGTGCCTGGACAAACAGCACCTTGGCCCCATTGCCAGTCTCCCAGCGCTCGATCTGGGGCGTGGCCAGCGCGCCACCCGCCAGGGCGACGCCGAGGATCAGAATCAGTACTTTGATGATTCCCTTAGTGAACATGACGACCTCCTGTGGCGGTCTGAACGGCGATCTTTCCATCCATCGGTAATGGGTCCAGTACGGCCACCGTCAAATTGTCCTCCACCAGATATTTCTGTGCGACCTCGCGGATCTGTTCCGCGGTTACCGCCTTAAGGTGGTCCACATATTCATCCGCCAGATGCCAATCGAGCCCAACGGTTTCAAGACGCCCGATGAGCATGGCCTGGTAGAAAACCGAATCCCGTTGAAACACCTTACCTGCCACAATCTGGTTTCGGACCCGCTGCAGTTCCTCGGGACTCACCAATTCGGTTTTCATCCGCTCAAGCTGTTCGCGAATTGCCGCAGCGACCTGCTCCACACTCACCCCGGGGCGGGGTACCGCATCGAACACCAGCATCCCGGGCAGCCGGGAGAAGGCGTCGTAACTGGTATCCACGGAAACTGCCAGTTCCCGACCACGAATCAACTGACTGGCGAGTCGTGCGCTGGAGCCCCCGTCGAGGATGTAGGTGAGCATCTCCAGGGCATAGGGCTCCCACTCAGTTTCCGAGGAAGTCAAAACAGGGGTTTTGTAACCCATAATCATGTACGGCTGACTCGCTGGGGTTTTGAGCGTCAACCGCTTGATGCCATGCTGTACCGGTTCCGTGGTGGGATTATTGAGAGCGATCGGCTCCGCCTTCAGCGGACCGAAGTAGCGCTCCGCCAGGGCAATGACCTGTTGCGGATCCACATCTCCAACCACCACCAGAGTCGCGTTGTTCGGCGCATACCACTTGCGATACCAGACCCGCAGACCATCGACCTGAAGGTTTTCAAGATCGGGCATCCAACCGATGATCGGGTTGCGATAAGGAGAAGTCTGATAGGCGCCACTCTGGAACAGCTCATAGGTCAGGGACTGAGGTTTATCCTCAGTGCGCATGCGTCGCTCCTCCATGACTACCGCCACCTCCTTGGCGAACTCTTCCCCTCCCAGCAGCAGATTCCGCATCCGATCCGCTTCGAGTTCGAAAGAGACCTCCAAACGATCATTGGATAGGGTTTGGAAATAGGCGGTATAGTCCTGGCCGGTGAAGGCGTTCTCTTCTCCGCCATTGGCCGCGATGATACGTGAGAACTCCCCCGGCGGATGCTTGCTGGTACCTTTAAACATCATATGTTCCAGGAGATGGGAGATCCCTGTGATACCACCGTGTTCATAACTGGATCCCACCTTGTACCAGACCTGGGAGACCACGATGGGTGCCCGCTTATCCTGTTTAACGATCACCTTCATGCCGTTTTCCAGCCGATGTTCCACGACGCTTGCCTGCACCGGGAAAACCACCCACATCAGCACCAGTCCGATCAACAAATTTCGCATTGAGTCATTCCTGTCATCCGACTTAACCTTCAACCACTGACATTGA
>JARRNW010000658.1:0-1791 GCA_037384565.1 Candidatus Thiodiazotropha sp. | reverse complement strand
AAGAAGCTCTATAAATTTGCCTACATCGGCATGTCGGTTTTAATTCTCGCAGGGATCATTGGTACGCAATCCCGAGGGGCATTTCTTGCCTTGGGTACCGGTTTGTTGTACTACCTGACCTTTGTGTCCACGAAAAAACTGGCCGGCTTCTCCCTACTCGCCGCCATTGGTATTGGTTTGGTACTTTTCTCGCCCTCTAACTATTTCTCGAGAATGGAAACCATCGTAAATTATGAGGAGGACACATCGGCGATGGGACGAATCGCGGCCTGGGGAACCGCCATGGAGATGGCCGTCGACCATCCCATTCTGGGCGTAGGCGCAGGTAGTTTCAATTCCGCATACGGACGAATGTACAGAAAACCGGACGATCCGGTCCGCTGGATCTCAACTCATAGCGTCTACTTCAAGGTCATTGCGGAATACGGCTTTCCGGGATTAATTATCTTTCTGCTCAGCATCTGGCACACAATCGACCTGAATAGAAAATCACTGGCATTGACCTTTGAGTATAAGGACCAGATCAGCACAACGCCTTTCTGGCCCCAATCACTGATCTGGGCAGTGCTGGCCTGGGCGGTAAGCGCGGCATTTCTAACTGGATACACCTATCCACATCTGTTCATTCTGATGGGCCTGACGCTCGGCATGCACCGCATGATCCGGCATGAAGTTAAAAATCGCACACAAGTCGCAGAGGCGGAACCAGCAAAAATGCGGCCTCAATATTTTGGTTAACCTAGACCTGAATCCGTGGGTTCAGGTTAAAAAATATCAGAATTTAAAATTGGTTTTAAACCAATTGCGGGATTCATATAGCCAAGGTGAAAGATCCGATAACCTCAAAATCTCAAAATACTGGTTGCGCGTATAAGGCTTGAGAATAGACAGTACTGCTTTCAATCGACCTGGGTGATCCTGAGGTAGATTTAGCGACCGGCCCGATTTCAAGAGATAAACCAGCAATAGATCCACATCGCCCCAGAACCAACGACATTTCACTCCGAGCTTATAGTCGGCGGGAGGCACTGAGCCCCCCGTTGACTGGCCCATATCGACCAAGATATTAGGGAAATCCACCCCGGCATCGATGGCCAATTGCAATGACCCCCAGAAACGTCCGTTGATTTCCATTAAATAGGCTTTGTTACTGGCTTCATCGATCTTGAGTTCCACCATGGCTACCCCATGCCAATTCAGTTTACTCAAGAGCGCCTGACTATAACGATCCACGACGGGGTCTACCGACCTGCTTTCACGGACCACACTCACGCCACCAGAGGGCGGCTTTTCTCGAATCCGGGTGTGAGCGAACTTTGCAACGCATTCACCCTGATTAAAGCAGTAAAAGGCACCGGAGCCTTTTCCAACCACCCTTTCCTGAAGTACAACCGGGAAAGCAAGCGGACTCAAAGCCGCAAGTTTTACCTCTAACTCCTGCTGATCTTCAGCATAATCGACATGAGTAAAAATCCATCCATTCTCCGATCTGATCCGAGACCTGGATGGTTTAATCACAACCGGATAGTTGAGGCCACACTGTGAAACTCCTGACTCAATCCCGCTATTATCCAATAGGGTATAGGAACCGGGGACGCTCATGCCTACGGACTGGGCAAGCTCCAACACGTGATTTTTATCCGCCGCAGCTCGAATCGAATCATCGCTCGGGATCGGTATGACACACCCCTTGGGAAACGATTCCCGATACTTCGAAATCAGCAACAACGAAACATCCGTCATAGGCAATAGCACATCGATGTGATTACCCTCCACAAAGTTCACTAGGCA
>JARRNW010000657.1:0-1796 GCA_037384565.1 Candidatus Thiodiazotropha sp. | reverse complement strand
TTGCAAACGAGGGGGAAGCGGTAGCCCTGTTGCCCACCCGCTACCCCGGTACCGAAGCAACCCAGGACAACACTTTGAAACTCGCAAGAAAGACCGAGTGGCAGCAACACCACGAAGAACTGTACACCGGACTCGGACAACGGATGCTGGCTACCGACCTGGATGAGTACCCATTACTGGGAGTCCGTCAGATCCAGTTCCAGAGCGCGGCGGACACAGAGGCGAAATGAGCGCTTCGCAGCCACCCTACCCTATGGAGAGCCCGTGTCCTTGAAGGCTACGAAAAATCAGCATTTGCAGCCCTCCCTGCTCGACCGTCTGACTGATGACGAACCGGAGAAAAGCAAGGAGTCCCAGGACAAGCGTGTGATGTCCATGCGCCGTTTGCGCCAGTCGGTGCTGCGGGACCTGGCCTGGCTGCTCAACACCACCAATCTGGCTACCACCGAGGATCTGGAACCCTACCCCGAGGTCGCCCGTTCGGTGCTCAACTTCGGTATCCGTGAGCTGTCAGGACATCTGGTCTCAGGTATGGACCTGAATCAGCTGGAACGCATGGTGCGTCAGGCGGTACAGGAGTTCGAGCCGCGCATCCTGCCCAACTCGGTGCGGGTTCGTTCTGTACGGGACAGCGCCAAGGAGAGCCATAACCGGCTCATGTTCGAGATCGAGGGCCAACTCTGGGCTGTCCCGACGCCGACCCACATGCTGATCAAGACCCAGATCGATTTCGAAGAGGGGGGCGTGAGCGTCTCCGACGCCTTCGGCGCGGGTCGGGAGTAACCGGATGGACCCAAGGCTGCTCAAATACTACAACCAGGAACTTCAATATCTGCGGGAAATGGGGGCGGAATTTGCCCATGCCTACCCGAAGATCGCAAGCCGCCTGACCCTGGACGAGTTTGAATGTGCCGACCCGTATGTGGAGCGCCTGCTGGAGGGTTTCAGCTTCCTCACCGCGCGTATCCAACTCAAACTCGACGAGGAGTTCCCCCGTTTCACCCAGCACCTGATGGAACGGGTCTACCCCCACTACCTGGCCCCGACACCCTCCATGATGGTGATACAGATGCAGACCGACCTGCTCGATCCCTCACTGGGAGACGGGTTTCTGCTACCCCGGGAATCGACCCTGCGCAGTCGCCTCGGCAAGGGTAACCAGACTCCCTGCGTCTACCGCACCGCCCAGGACGTGCGACTCTGGCCAATTGCTATTGAAAGTGTCGACTACCTGCCGAGTCCGGCGGCGATCGCCCTGGCAGGTATCGGTAAGCAACCCGGCGCCAAGGCCGCCCTGCGGTTTCGCTTCAACACGGCCGGCGACATCCCCTTCAACCGGCTGGAACTGGACCGCCTGCCCCTGTTTCTCAGCGGCGGAGATCCGGGTAAGCACGCCTTCGAGGTGCTCGCCGGACATACCCTGAGACTGGTTGGCCGGGCCACGGATTCCGATACTCACTACAGCACCGGGCAGCCCCGTCCGGTGCGCATCATGGGTTTCGAGGAAGATGAGGCGCTGCTGCCCTACGGCCCCCGTTCTTTCCAGGGATACCGCTTCCTGGCGGAGTACTTTGCCCTCTCAAATCGATTCATGTTCCTGGAACTGGAGGATCTACAGTCCGTAATCCGCAATTGCGACGCCCAGCAACTGGAACTGTTCGCCCTTTTGGACACCACCGAACCCCGACTCGAAGGGGCCCTGAGTGAGAAGAACTTCCTGCTCTACTGTACCCCTGCGATCAACCTGTTTCCCAAGCGCGCGGATCGAATCCACCTAAATGACAGCTTCGCGGAAC
>JARRNW010000656.1:0-2483 GCA_037384565.1 Candidatus Thiodiazotropha sp. | reverse complement strand
AGCGGATCAGCAACGGATTGACGGCAACCTGATGAAATTCAATCTGATCATTTCGCCACATCCTGAGCCAGATATGATTATCAAGCCCTGTCACAGGATAGACGCCAAATGAAAAGCTGAGATGGATGTTGTCATTTGCTGTGTCATATATGGCTTCTCCCGGCAAAAATTGCCGACAAGCCATTGACCTTTCTGAGGGACAACAACATTGTCAGTTGGACAATAGGGCACCCTTAGGTGCTGTACAATGGTGTGGCTGAATATACGCGACAACTGTTGCACTTGAACAGGTAAGATGTCAACCTTTCGAAAACTCCTGTTAACTCCTCAGACGATTTCGGTCCGGGGGCAGCAACTCAGCGACTCCGGTCGTCCCCACCCTGCTCGACGATGGCGGCCTGGGGAATGTGACCATGTACAGTACTTCCCCCAGCAGCGGGGGCGCCTGTAACTATGGCACAACCGCTGTGAACTACTATGCGGCCATCAACGTGAACCTGTTTCTGGGGGATGCGGCGGGTCAGTGGCCAGTGTGCGGAGGTCACCGTACCGGCCTCCCAAGGGTCCCGTAGTGTGGTGGTCCGTATCATGGATAAGCGCCCGGATGATCGAATGGCATGTCGATGGCTCCCTGGCATGATTGATTACGGGTAGCCGGGATCGCACGGAGCATTACCCGGTATCCACTTCGCTCCATCCAGGCTGCGGGTAACCTAGCATGCCCCTGGCCAACCCCTTGATAGTTTGCGGGTTTCATCCGTGCCACTCTCGACACCGGTTTTCCTGAGATTAAATTCTCCGGGGCGTTGGCCGACACTTCAATAAGGCCTGTAAAGGTTGTGATATACACTCCTTGGGGGATAGGGGTTGTTTCTTAATACACGGAGGTGTTCACACTGAAAAAAGTGTTCTCCGGTGTAGCCCTTGCTCCAAATTTCTGGTTTATTGCTGTTGGTTCTGTTCCTTTCCGGTTGGTGTGCGGAGGGGTATGGTTGGGATGCGCTTGAATCGGAGAGCGCGTCGGCGTTGAAACTGATCCCGGACAGGGTTAACGGGCGTGCGGTCTATCAGGCGTGCTCGACCAATGATTGGAGCAACCGGGATTATGAGCGCCAATAATTCCGGTCCTAATCTTTTGGACGAAGCGGAACCCTTTCCCGCAGGGCATTTCTCGGCGCGGCGAGAGATGATCGTCAGCTTCCTATGGCTGTTTGTTCCTGTTTCCATTCTGTTGGCCGGTGTCTTCTTTGCCTTCTCCAGTCAAACGGAAAAGTATGAACTGCAGGCGACCCTGATTCGTGAAGAGACCGCGATGAGGAGCGCGAACGATCTGACTTCGCTTGTGTTCATGCAGAGCCTATCGGATCTGTTCGTCCTGGCCGAGGGAGAGGTTCTAAAAACCTACCTGCATGACAAGAGTCCGGACAATTGGATTCGCGTCGCCCGGGAGTTTTCCCTGTTTGCCCGGCGCAAACCCAAGTATCAGCAATTGCGTCTGATCAATCTGGAGGGTAAGGAGGAGATTCGGGTCAACAATATGCGCGAAGGGCAGGTGATCGTGCCCCGCAGCGCGCTGCAGAACAAAAGTGGACGCTACTATTTTCAGGACTCGGTGAAGCTTGAGCAGGGAGAGATCTACATCTCGCCCCTGGATCCTTCGCCACCCCGGTGGTGGATGGCGATGGAGTGAAACGGGGCGTGATGGTGATCAACTATACGCTCGACGAATACCTGGCGCGGATCGAGGAGATCTTTAGAGGCCAGCAAGGTCAGACGGTGATGCTCAACAGTGATGGTTACTGGCTGCTGGGAGTGCCCGTCGAGCAACGCTGGGGTTTCATGTACGGGCGAGACGACACCTTCGCCAAACGCTGGCCCAAGGTCTGGGTGGCGATGGCCTCGGCCGACAAGGGCACCTTCGTATCCGACGACGGAGTGTTTGTGTTTCACAAGACCTACCCGGTCAATCTTGACCGTCAGGGTAGCCTGGAAAATCTTGAGTCGGTTGAATCCTCCGTGCCACGGGCATCGGATCGACGCTACTGGATCTTTCTCTCTCATATCTCCCGTGACAACATTAAGTCGCTCACCTCCCAGCGTTTTCGGATCACCTCTGTGACCTACCTGTTGCTTTTCGGCATCGCAGCTATTATCAGCCTATTTTTCGCACGCAATTCAGTGCAGAAAAAGCATGCCTACCGACGCCTGCAACTGTTCGCCACCACCGACTCCCTGACAGGATTGGCCAATCGAAGGGAGTTCGAGATCGTGGCGGAACGGGAATTTCGCCGGACGCGGCGCTTCGAGCGTGATTATTCCTTCATGATGCTTGATCTGGATCACTTCAAGGGGATTAATGATACCCACGGTCATGATGTCGGTGACGAGGTGTTGAAACATGTGGTGAGCATCTGCAAGGAGGCGATTCGCAATGAGGACTTTGTGGCCCGTTTCGGGGGTGAGGAGTTCGTGTTCCTGTTACC
>JARRNW010000655.1:0-1847 GCA_037384565.1 Candidatus Thiodiazotropha sp. | reverse complement strand
TTCGATCTCCTGCAACAGGCGGCAAGCCATATACCGGTCCCGCTCATCGATCAGTGGCAAGTACAGATCCTGGCGGTCCTCGGCAAACTCCGCGAAGGTTGTTTCGAGGATATCCCCCTCCTTGAGATGCTCGATCTCCTCTTCGGTGACCTGTTCCCGGGAAAGGATGCTCGCCATCAGGCCGGCGAACAGGGTGAGGCGTTTCCAAAGCGAGAGATTGCCCGCCACGCGACGTAGGGTGGTGCTGATTTCGCGATCGATGAGCAACAGGGGTTTATGAGACTCCTGGGCAATTCGAATCGCCTCCTTCTGCTCGGCCCCGGGGGTGATGCCAAACTGGTCGGCGAGTCTTTGCTGATAGGCGCTCAGGGCCAGATTGGTCATCACCATGAGCACCCGGCCTTCCCGCAGCACCTTGAACAGATCCATCTTTTCCAGGGCATCCGGGTTGATAAGGGCGTTGAAGCGGCTGGGGCATAGCTCGACCGCGACCGCATCGTAAGCCCCACTTTCGAGCAGGGATTTGACCTTGTCCACGCTGCTGCGGGAGACGTGGGCCGTGCCCAGAAGGGTGATTCGGCTCTCCCCAAGGAGGACTTCGATTTGAGGTTCCTGATCGGTCTGTGGCATGGTTTGTTCGGAGCTTGTCGTAAAAGGCTGGGCATTGTATCAGCCTTGCCGGATAGGGGCAGAGAGAAATTGTCCCCGAGAGGTATCGGCATCGGATCGATAGCATAACAACCACCGTCATCCCGGAGTGACCAGGAACATGGATCAGAACATTGTTTGGCATGAAGCGACCGTGACCCGTGAGCGGCGCGAAAAAATGAATAAGCACCGGGCCAAGCTGCTATGGTTTACCGGGTTGTCGGGATCCGGAAAATCGACCCTGGCCCATGCGGTTGAAGAGGAACTGTATCAGCGGGGTTGTCGCACCTATGTCTTTGACGGTGACAACGTCCGCCATGGGTTGTGCCGTGATCTTGGCTTCACGGTGGAAGATCGCACCGAGAATATCCGGCGGATCGCGGAGATGGCCAAACTCTTTGTCGATGCGGGGGTCATCTCGCTGACCGCTTTCATCTCGCCGATTCGTGAGGATCGACAGCGGGCCCGAGGGCTTTTGCCTCATGGAGACTTCATCGAGGTCTATGTGGATTGTCCATTGGAGGTGTGTGAGGCTCGGGATGTCAAAGGCCTGTACAAGAAGGCAAGGGACGGAGAGATTCAGAACTTCACCGGTATTTCATCGCCCTACGAACCCCCGCTGAATCCGGAGATCAGCGTAACAACCGAAAACCGGGAGGTGGATGACTGTGTGGCTGAAATCATCCAGGCGCTGGAAAATCGCGGGGTGATTCCCAACCGGGTAGTATGATGGGCGTCGATACCCCAAACGGCCAGGGTCGATTCGGGCCGGAATAATCAAGGAGTTCGTTTTGATCAGAAAAATCCTGTCCCTGGTAGCGTTGCTCATCTTCACGACAGCCTGCCAGACCTTAGGGGAACACAAGCGGGCGGATACCCTCGAAAGCACCCTGAAACACTATGAGGCCGCGGTGCGCTGGACGTCGGGGAGTCAGTTGTACAGCTTTCTTCCGCCGGACGAGTCACGCAAGAATCCGGTGATCAATCCGGATTCGAAAAACGTGCGGGTGACTCATTACGAGATCGTGCAGGGACCCAGTATCCTGGGTGAGAATGAGGATCGGGCGGTTCAGACGGCAATCATCCAGTATGTACTTCAGGATACCCAGCTGGTTCGGGAATTGACCGATGCCCAGGACTGGCACTATGACGAAGAGGCGGAGAGCTGGTATCTCTACAGTCCCATACCTGTGTTCAAG
>JARRNW010000654.1:0-3518 GCA_037384565.1 Candidatus Thiodiazotropha sp. | reverse complement strand
ATGCGCAGGGCATTTGCCGTCTTCAACGCAACCATGAGGCGCTGGCTCTCAGCGGGGTAGACCGGATGCTCATGGAAGGATGGAGCGGCGCGAATGTCATGCTGGCGATTGTGGACAGCGGCTTTCGCTTGACCCATGAGTCGATAGCCCCTCAGGTGCAGATGGTGGCGGCCTACTCTGATGCCAATGCCAATTACCGGCTGGACAGTGGCGAGAAAGTTCTGGATGAAGCGGCGCCATTGGTCGCGGCTCATGGTACCGCCGTGACGGCGCTGGCGGCGGGTCAGGGCGTATTATCAATCATTCCAATTCGTTGTACTGGGAAGTGATGATCTATCGCAATGCGGCCAATGATGGGACCGGCATTCTCCCCGCAATCCTGTTGACGGACGCTGTGGTGACGAGTGCCGCTGGCAATGAGGGCCGCGATCTGAGCGCCTTGCTGGATCAGGCCGAAGCCACGGATGCCTCCCTGGCGAGTTTTCTCGACACGCCGAAGGAGGCCCGCCATGTCCTGTTGGTGGGCGCCCTTGACCGAAACCTTGCGGATCTGGATGACTTTTCCAACTTTCCCGGTCATCGTGAAACTGTTCAGGCGCGTTTCCTGGTGGCAGCGGGGGGCAATCTGCAGACCGCATCTTCCGGCGGTGACAATGAATATCGCACCGTGGAAGGCACCTCTTTCGCCACCCCTTTGGTCAGTGGCGCGATGGCCATACTCCAGGAGGTCAATCCATCCCTCACGCCTGTTGAGGCCGCTGATCTTCTGCTGCAGACCGCACAACGCCCCAGTCAGTTGGGTTATGGCACGATCTGTCGCACCGACACCGATCTTGGAAGCTTCGACAGTGACTGCGGGGCCATGAAATTCGGCGCGGGCATCATGGACCTGCCCGCCGCCGTGGCGCGCGCCGCCTTATCCCCATCCCGCCTACTGATCGATGTCGCTGATGGGAAACGCCTTAGCGAATGAGGTCAGCTCATCCAGGGAGGCACTGCTGCTGGAGAGATTGATCATTCCCGGGGTCATCTTGAGACTGATCATGATCTCGTTGCTATCACCCTCTTCCATGACCATCCCGGTATAACGGCCCAGGCGAACCTTTTTACCGCCACCGGCCAGGCCCATCTGGCTGAACATGGCGCCCATGCCCCCGCCCCCGCTGGTGTAACTGGCCTCGATCATCTTGTCGCCCTTGTGATACTCGGTGCTGATATTGGAAAAACCCATCATCTTGTTCTGTTCGAGTTCGCCACGCTTCCATCCGGCGACATCCTGGGGAAAGCGGTCACTTTTGCGGGACTGTTGCAGTTGCTCAAGGGATTCAAGACACCATTTGGCCTCTTCCACTGCACCGGCAATATCATCCTCTTCATAGAGTTTGGCCGCCTGCTTGCAGTAACTGGCCGGATCCCCTTCCGCAACCACGTTCAACGACACGGACAAAAGCGCGATTGCGGTCATACCCAGGGTGCACTTTCTCATCTTGACGCTCCTTATGAAATTATCAACTCATCTTGCGAATCATAAAAGAAAACAACCCACGGCCAAACCCCAACCGAAACACTGTGGTATTTTGTTCCATCGACTACGCTTATGTACCATGGCCTTTTGGCACGCGATATACAAAAGAAACCGTTAAACCAATCTGACAGATTAACAACACCCACCCGTTGGGAAATACGACCGAACCATGACCAAGCTACGCGCAATCCTTTCAGGAGGCCTCTGCACCCTGATGCTCATATTACACCCACCGCTCATAGCCGCCACCCAAGCGGATAAGGATGTTTACTCCTTTGATGACCTGCCGATGAAGGAGCTGCTGGTCTATCCGCTGTAACCAATTGGTCGGGATAAAAGTCAATTTTTAACTAAGCCCCACTTGAGCGATTTTCGATTTTTTTATGGCCTTGGTCCTATTTGAAACGCTCATTTTTGTATGTGCCCCTACTGCAGGATGCTCATGGAGGTCAATTTCGGCCTTTCCGATAACACCGCCTACACCCGCCAGCATTTCGACATCGTTCCCATCGACATCTGGAGTACCGAGGAGGTTACCACCCCTGAAGGGGACACCCTCACCGAGCGGGAGTATGCCCTGCGCGAGGACACCAATTTCACCCCATCCCTGCTTTTCTACGACGCCCACGGGAAGCCGGTATTTCGCTTACGGGGTTACTACCCGCCCTACCAGTTCCGAGCCGCCCTGGAGTATGTCGCGGATAAGCACTACATGAAGGAACCCTTCCCCCGTTATCTGGCCCGAGGGGATTCGGGCACCGCCTTCGAACCGGGGGACCTCAACGAGGAGGAGTTCTTCATCCCGCCCCCCCACGACCTGGACCGCAGCCGCTTTCCCGGGCAACGCCCCCTGGTAGTCTACTTCGAACAGGGAAACTGCCACGCCTGTGACGTGCTGCACGGAGACCCCCTGCGCGACCCGGCGATCAACCGCCTGATCCGGGAGTTCGACAATGTACAGCTCGACATCCATGCCGACACCCCGGTGATCACCCCGGACGGTCGCCGTACCACCGCCCGTCAATGGGCCGAGGCGCTGGGACTGTTCTACACCCCCTCGCTGATCTTCTTCGATGAACAGGGCAAGGAGATCATTCGGGTCGACTCCGTGGTACGTTTCTATCGTCTGCGCAATGTCATCACCTATATCGTGGACCGGGGCTATCGCAACTACCCGAACTATCAAAGCTGGCGGGCAGACTCGGGATTGTGACCCTGAACAGCCGAAGATTCCGGCATTCAAGTCCGGGCCACACCTGCCGACACCTTGACGGTTAGGGACGTGGAACCATGGACTTAAAAGAAGAAAACCGAATCCTTCGGCTTCGCCTGTCGGAATTGACCCGCAAGGCTCAACATAACCAGGAAACCCTGGAGCGTTTCCATGCCCGCGAACTCGAATTGCTCAGTGCGGAATCCCTGCCCGAACTGCTCAGTGGAATGTCGGAAGGACTCCTCGCCTCCTTCGAGGTGACCAGCATCCTGCTGCTGCTCCACGACCCGGACCACGAATTGCGCCACCTGCTCGGCAACAGCGGTCTCAGCGAGGCATACTTTCCCTATGTCCGCTTTGTCGATGACATACTCCCGGTCAACCATCGCTACCATTCCATCAAGAGCCCCTGGCTCGGTCCGTTTCTCTCGCCGGAATATAACAACCTGTTTAATCATCCTGCCGATCTGCAAAGCGTGGCGATTCTCCCCCTGTTCTGTGACAACCAGCTGGTAGGCAGCATCAATCTGGGAAGCGATGACCCGAGTCGGTTTACACGCCAGCACGCCTGCGACTTTCTGGCACGCCTGGCGAGCATCTGCGAGGTCTGCCTGGAAAATGTCACCAATCGGGAACGCCTGTTAATCAGCGGCCTCACCGACTCGCTCACCCAGTTACACAACCGCCGTTATCTGGACCGTCGCCTCGAGGAGGACCTCGCCCGGGCGAGCCGCTACCGGCAGCCCCTGAGCTGCCTGTTCATCGATGCCGACCGTTTCA
>JARRNW010000653.1:0-1855 GCA_037384565.1 Candidatus Thiodiazotropha sp. | reverse complement strand
CATCGTTGCGATGACTCAGTACAACTTCAAATCGATATTCGCCTGGAACGTCATCCTGTATAGCGGCTTCTTCGCGATCGTCGGTGTGTATCTGTGGACTATGATGGATCGGACGGTTAACCAGTACAACCGCACCGTGGGTTTTGCGGCATTTTTCTGGCGTATTGCCCTGACTACCGGTACCGGTTCCATCTTCGGTTTCCTGGTGGCTCGCGAAGCCTATGACGCCGCTATCATGGCGCCCATGTTTGTGATCATGTCATTCAGTTTTGGTCTGGCGTTCTTCATCATTACCTTGATCGCAGCCTATGTCTGGGGTGATCGTGAGCTCGGTGATCTTCGTCTGGCCCGGCTGAAAAATCTGCTGGGTGTGTTCGTCGGTGCGGTGCTGTATTTCGCTCTTGTCTACAATCTGACCAATCTCTATATCACCCAGCATCATGGGATCGAACGATTCATCCTTCTGGACGGGGGTGTCTATACCCAGATGTTTTGGATCGGTCAGGTATTTATAGGTGGCGTTCTGCCCCTGTTCCTGATCTACTCACCTGCCTTCGACAAGTCTCGATGGGCTATTGCCTTTGCCTCGATCGCGGTTCTGATTGGCGGTTTCTTTCAGATTTATGTGATCGTTATCGGTGGTCAGGCATTTCCGATGAGTCTCTTTCCCGGTAAGGAAGTGGTTGAGAGCGGCTTCTTTGACGGACAGGTGGCCAGCTATGTTCCCACCCTGCCAGAGGCTGCGCTGGGCATTGCCGGAATCGCGGTGGCCCTCGCCATGGTTGCTGTCGGCGCCCGTGTCTTCAAAGTCTTTCCTGAGACACTCGAAGACTGAAGCTGCGCGGGTAATGGCGAAAAATCCCGGGCAAGGTCCCGGGATTATTTTTGGCACTTGGCACGAACTGACACTTGCGGCCGTGGCAAAGAGCGGATATGTCGCAAACGGACTCAGATCACCGCTCATAAACGCCTAATTTGCTGAATTTACGGAATTCTCCATGTGTGCGCCTACTTGCTCCGATTGGTGTGTGTTTGTGGTGCAATTTTCTTAAGTAAGCGCCAGTCGTCTTTACCCCGAAAATCACCCTGTTTCCATCTGTGGAGGATCGGCCACTATCGGGGTAGGATATGCTTAACGTTCTGCTGGTATTTTGAATCCCGTGTCCGCTTTCTACATCTCCGCAGCTCACAAATCATCGGGTAAAACGACCCTGTCGATTGGTCTGATAAGGGCCTATGCGGATCGTGGGCTCAGGATTCAGCCCTTTAAGAAAGGACCGGACTATATCGACCCCATCTGGCATGCTCAAGCGTCCGGCAATCCCTGCTATAACCTGGATTTCAATACTCAGACATCAGACGAGATTCTCACCTGTTATGCGCAGCATATGCAGGGTTCCCGGCTGGGTCTGGTCGAAGGCAACAAAGGACTGTTCGATGGGATGGACCTGGAAGGCACCAACAGCAATGCGGCAATGGCCAAACTGTTAGGTCTGCCGGTCGTTCTGGTGATCAATTGCCAGGGCATGACTCGCGGTATTGCCCCTCTCCTGCTGGGTTATCAGGCTTTCGATACTGAGATCGATTTCGCCGGGGTGATCCTCAATCGGGTGGGGGGCTCCCGCCATGAAGGAAAATTGATCGAAGCCGTAGAGCACTATACTGATATACCGGTGATTGGTGCGGTACACCAGGATCCCGAACTGCAGATCGTCGAACGACATCTGGGTTTGATTCCGGGTAACGAGGAGGCCGGTTCAGAGGCCTTGATTGCGCGGCTTGCGCTACGGGTTGAACAACAGGTTGATCTGGATCGTCTGATCACCATCGCTGACCAGGTGCCCCAACCAGGGAT
>JARRNW010000652.1:0-3211 GCA_037384565.1 Candidatus Thiodiazotropha sp. | reverse complement strand
AATTTTTTCAGGATGGCACATAAAATACGCTTATCAACTGGGGTTTATGATCTTGGGAATCCCATACCCAAACAACGTAACCAATTGTTATTTAAAGTTTTATTATCAACACATCCACAAGGGTTGCTGGTCGGCGCAAACGCCTCGCCAGGATTGCATTCCTCATGGGCTATCCCAAGGGGGATAGGCCGGAGGCGACAAAAATCATTGAAGCCGCGCCATCCTACGCCTATTTGCCCGGTTTCGCACCCGGTTTACCTTGCTTGTGGGGAAAACCCGCTTGGCGCAGGGTTACAGGGGGCCATCCATCGGTTACAGTTACTCCCCCATGGACAATCCATCTCGTGCTTTCCTGCCTCATGAACAACACCTTGGACGACAAACCTAAGATCCCTGACGCCCTATTCCTGCTGGCAACAGGCTGCGCCCACTGCCCGGCGGTCCTGGAGTCGCTGAACCAGATGGTCAAACAAGGGCGTATCGGTCGACTCGAGACCGTCAATATTGCGCTCCATCCGGAAGTCGCCCAGGCGGTGGGAACCCGCAGCGTACCCTGGACCCGGATCGGCCCTTTCGAGCTGGAAGGCAGTCTGACCCTGGGCGAGGTGGTCACCTGGACTGAGCACGCCACCCGGCAAACCGGAGTAGGCGACTATTTCAGCACCTGCCTGGAGTCCCAGAAACCGGACAAGGTGTTGGCCTGGCTGGAGGATGATCCGGATCAACTGAAGACACTGGTCGGCTTGATGAGTTCGGAGGATACACCAATGGCGGTTCGGATCGGGATCGGCGTTGTGATGGAGCACTTGGAAGGGGATGCCCGGTTACACCGGTTGCTGCCGGATCTGATCACACTCTGCGCCCACCCCCAGGCGAACATCCGTGCGGATGCGGCCCACTATCTGGGACTCACCCATGCCCGGGAGGCCAAACCCTGTTTAACCGCCCTGCTCCAGGACAATCATCCCGATGTTCGTGAGATCGCCGCGGAATCCCTTGAGCAACTCACTTTGACACCCACCTCCAACTGACACGCGCTTCAATGAACAGAAAGGAACAGATCCTTACGGTACACGCCCAATTTATCAATCAGGTCGTCATGACCGGACCCCATCCGGAACGCCAACAAGAGTTTCAGTCACTCCTTAATATGGCCGAAACCCAGGGTTGGAGTGAACTGGTTCGGTGTGTGCGGCTGATTTTCCAACAGGGACGACGAGACCTGGAGATCCTCAACCCCCTCGACGAGGAGGACCGGGTCATCGCGGAGGCCATCCTCAAGGGTTTGCAGGACCCATCCAGCCTGCCGGATCCCCAGGCACAGCCGGACCCGGCCCTGGCGGCGCCCGGTTTGGCGTCAATGATCCACGCGGCGGGTCAGGGGCACCCTCAGGCGTTGCAACTGATTGCCCAGATGGCCGAGCAGATGAGTCGTGTCGGCGGCCCCATGGGGCATCTGGCCTCCGTGATACGCCCCTTGATCAACGGTGAACGCAATCCCGAGGTGTTGTGCAAACGCCTGGACAGTAAATCCGAAGCAGTGGTGATGGGAATCCTGGAGGAACTGGCACACCTTGATGGGGGTGACTCCTGATGGCCCGCCGTTATATCGCCCTGGCCGCACTGAGCGGGATGCTGCTGGTTCTGCTCGGCGCCTTCGGTGCGCACGTCCTGGAACCCCGCCTGCCCCCGGATCACCTGATCTGGTGGCAGAAAGCGGTTCACTACCAGGGACTGCACACCCTGGCCCTACTAGGGGTCGGACTGTTCGCCCTGCACTATTGTTCCTGGTGGGTATCGTACTGTTCTCCGGAAGTCTCTATACGATGGCATTGAGCGACCTGCGCATACTGGGCATGATCACCCCTCTGGGGGGTAGCGCCTTCATCGGCGGCTGGCTGGCATTGCTGCTGGCGGCCTGGCGGCTACCGCACTGATGGACCTGCACGCCTTCGAAAACCGGCTGCGCAAGAACCAGCGCCACTGGAGCAAATGGGCACGCCGGCGGGGCATCGGCTGCTACCGTTGCTATGACCGGGACATCCCTGAGTTTCCCCTGGCCATCGACTGGTATGAGGACGAGGTACACGCGCAAATCTATGCCCGAAAAGGCCTGGAACCCCTCGACGAGGCCGATGAAACCGCGATCGGCGAAGCAATCAAACAGGTGCTGGAGATACCTGACGCCGCTCTGGCGTTCAAGACCCGGCAACGCCAGCGGGGTTTGGCACAGTATGAAAAGACCGGAGAAACCGGGCGACCCCGGGTCGTCCACGAAGGGGGGTTGGCATTCGAGGTTGACCTGCACAGTTATCTCGACACCGGGCTGTTCCTGGATCATCGGGAAACCCGCAACTGGGTCCGCGAGCAGGCCGCCGGCCGCCGGATGCTCAACCTGTTCGCCTACACCGGGAGTTTTTCTGTCTATGCAGCGGCAGGCGGAGCCCTCTCCACTACCAGTGTTGACCTGTCCAACACCTATCAGAGCTGGACTCGTCGCAACCTGCGCTTAAACGGCTTCGATGCAGCCGATCACACCCTGGTACGCACCGACGTGTTTGAGTACCTCGAGCAGGCGATTCGCGAACGCCGCCAGTTCGGGGTGATCGTGCTCGACCCCCCAAGCTTTTCAAATTCCAAGAAGATGCTGGAGATTCTTGATGTGCAGCGTGACCATCCCCGGTTGATCGAGTCCTGTCTGAAACTACTCACCCCGAACGGCATCCTGGTCTTTTCCACCAACCGACGGCGCTTCAAGATCGACCCGGGCC
Source organism: Candidatus Thiodiazotropha sp. (assembly GCA_037384565.1). Classification (GTDB taxonomy): domain Bacteria; phylum Pseudomonadota; class Gammaproteobacteria; order Chromatiales; family Chromatiaceae; genus Thiodiazotropha. The sequence goes on along the minus strand of JARRNW010000652.1, from coordinate 440 downwards.
TGACATCCCTGCCCGGCGCCGAAGAGATTACCCGCATCACCCTGGCCGAAGATTTCAAACGCCATCCGGCCCATCGTTGCTGGGTGTTCCAGTCCGCTTGAACGCCGCGCTGGTCTGAGACTTCCACGTCAAAGGTACTGTGGGCGAACCCAGAAACACCCGGATCAAGCGCCATCCGTAATAGATAGGTGCCTTCACCACCCGTCTCAAGCTTGCTGTCCTCATCAGGATTCCCATGGCACATCATCAATGGACAGAAGGGGCCGCTTGGTATCTCGCCCGATGGCCCCCAATGGCGCGCCCTTGTCAAGAACGGCAACGCAGCAGAGGGCGGCTTATCGGCATGCTGATTTCCTGCTGCAGTTAGGACGCGACGCTAGGGTTACCCCCACTTCTCCGACACTGAACACTCAAGATAGACTTTACACATACCGTGCGCA
>JARRNW010000651.1:0-1867 GCA_037384565.1 Candidatus Thiodiazotropha sp. | reverse complement strand
TCTTGCCAAATCCGAACGCCCCGCCGAGCACCGGCAAGGATTGCAGATGGGGGGAGTAGAACTTCTTTGCCGGGTCGGTGATTTTAAAACTGAGACCGACCATGGTCTGCGGTGCAACCACATGCAATAACACATTGACCGGAGGCGATGAACCGAAGACCCGGGTGATATGATCTGGAATCGTTACCGAGCGCCCAGCCATATCGGTGACCTCTCTCGCAACCACCTGGCCGGTAATCATCGCCGATAGCAACAATGCAATGATGCACCCTGCGACTCTGCTCATCTGAAATCTCTCCACATTGTTTGCAACTCTTATCGATATATATGTTTCTATATAACGAAACTCGGACGAGCTTTCCTGAGCAATTACAATGCCAGTTATTTATCATTATGTTTTTATTACTATTATTTATATTTTATAGAGTCTTCCCATTAAAATTAATGTCGTTATGTATCATTCAATACAACGAATGTCGGATTCGATTCAAACACCGAAAAGGAGGAACGAAGGAAACAGGATTAGGTGCTGGCCAGGCAGCAATATCGGCGTAAAATACCGCTTCGACTCCATTAGACCGAAGGCCATGCCGACAAAAACCACTCCTTTGCTTTTGGGCAAGCTCGCGGTTGATACCACTTCGGGCAGTTTTCTGGGTGATACCCGTATCAAACTATTGGAAGCGATTGCGGAAAACGGCTCGATCTCCCAAGCCGCCAAGGCCGTGCCGATCTCCTATAAGGCAGCCTGGGACGCCATTGACGCCATGAATAACCTGGCGCCGGAACCTCTGGTCATCCGCACAACCGGCGGCAAACGGGGCGGCGGCACCGAGCTGACCGCCTACGGGCATCGACTGATCGGTTTCTATCGCGCACTCGAACAGGAGTACCAGGCCGCCGTGACACATCTCTCGGCACGCATGGATGAGGTGGCGGGTAGTGACGTCAGCGACTTTCGTCAATTTCTACGCAGAATCTCCATGAAGGCCAGTGCGCGAAATCAGTTTGCCGGGCCGATCTCCGTGATCAAACAGAGTAAGGTCGATTGCGAAGTGCGTATCCGGCTCGATCAGGATCTGGAGTTGACCGCCATCATTACTCAGGAGTCCGCGGAAAATCTGGGATTGAAGATTGGAAAGGAGGTAACGGCCTTCATCAAATCATCATCGATCGTATTGATGATGGACCCGGATGCACGCACATCGGCCCGTAATCACTTTTGCGGGACCATCACCCACATTCACAAAGACAAGGTCAATGCTGAGGTTACCCTGGCTCTACCCGGCGAACGCTATGTCGTGACCTCGATCATTACTCATGAAAGCCTGCAAAAACACGGTTTGAGGGTCGGCAGCAAGGCCTGTGCTGTCTTTCAAGCATCCAGTGTGTTTCTGACCGTTATTGAATAAGACCCCATACCCCGCGAGGTCGTTTCGAACAGGAGAACTGTACCGGCAACCAGACGAATCCTGATGCGCAATCAGGATTAAACCGCATAGGCCAGTGACAGCGCACCCGGTCCCACGTGAACACCCGCTGTCGTGCTCATAACCGAGGTCATCACTTCGATACCTCTTTTACGCGCGTACTTGGCAAGTATCCGCATCTGTGCATGACGGGCGATTACCTTCGGGTCTCCCGCATAGCTAATGGCGATGACACTTGTCTTCAGACCTTCATCAATCGCCGCCATTGTAATCTCCGTGAGTTTTTCCACCGTCTTATCGAACCCCCGGGCTGTCATCACTGTCTCGGTTTTGCCCTGGTGAGCACGGATAATTGGCTTCATATCCAGCAGTGTTCCTGCCTGATAGCGTAACCAACTGACACTTTTCTCCCCCTTCTGGCTTGCGCGTTTATGGAC
>JARRNW010000650.1:0-1868 GCA_037384565.1 Candidatus Thiodiazotropha sp. | reverse complement strand
ATAAAAGATAATCAATGGGTGGGGGTCGGTATTTACGGGAGTGCTTCAGCCTATATCGGCTTGCACTCTCTAAACGAAACAATACCAAGCCCAAATATCATTCAAAACAATGGTGTTGATGGGATACATGTTTTTGGGTCATCTGGTGCAATTATTGCCGGTAACAGTATCACTAGCAATGAACAGCAGGGGGTTAGAATCGACAGGGTTTCTTATGCTCATGTCTCGAGTAACCTTATCAACAGTAATGGTCTGAGCGGTGTTCTTGTGGATGGTAATTCAGGTGTGAACCTTGGATTTGATGAGGGCCTAAGCATTTTAAATAAGCCAAACATGACTACTGTAAATAACATTAATTATGGTTTCTATTGTGAACATAACTCATATGTTGATGGACGAATTGGAACGCTAGATGGTGATCCAGGTGAAAAATGGTTTGGTGCCGGATGTATTGATAGTCTTGATAATTTCCCTAGCCCACCATGAAATCAGCCAACTTCAGCGTGTATACAAAACAACCGCATGCCTAACCCAGATGGCATGCGATTGTCGCCAGTTCTATCGGCCAGTGTGGCTGTATGTCAAAATATTCCATACTCCATCACTTACAGGTGACGATGTGACTGCCGCTATAAAAAAATACCTCTCCACACATAATTTTCATCCACATCAAACGATGGAGAACACCAGATTTTGATTCAAAACTGCGAAGCGACCTGAAAAGGCTAATCTGCATCACTTCGCCCAGACTGAGGTAGTCCGCTTAGGGATTAATCAGTAGCCTACGATCATTAGTAAGCATGTCTGCTTAAAGTAAGTAGGGTGTTGTCCTCCTTGTGAGTAGCTAGGTCTGAAACTTGCCGAACTGAGACATGTTTGACGCGCGAAGACTCGGTAACGAGGCCCCCTCTCAGGATTCAATCGCCTCACTTTCCGTTCCTACTAGCGAACGCAACGACCGGCAACTGCCAGCAAGCTCACTTCAGTCTTTACAGTTTCTTTGCGCGTCCAAACATGGATTCGAGACTGCATCCAGCTATCCCTGACCGCTTGGGCAAAGCGGCACCCTGACCGGCATCCGGATCACATATATTGCCGGCACGGCCACTAAGCCGTCGATCCGCTATTCAACCTACCCCACCCCAACCGGGAGAGACCTCCCGGCAATGGGCGAGTTTCTCCCTTTCATAACTAGCAAGTGAAGGAGAGAAACGCATGACTACACCCGTTACGGAAAACTACGCAACAGGACAACTCGCACAACAGGAATTGCAGCTGAGGCTGCCTTTGCAAGTATGTCATTCACACAAGGGATATTACATTGGCACCCTGTTTCGGGGTTTGCCGTGCTCAAGGGAAAGCGTCGAGTACTATTCCGATCATCAATCAGCCCACAAAGCCCTTGAAACAAAAAAGCTGGACCCAGCGATTGTCTGCTTAGTGATCTCATATTACCCGAGCCGGGAGATATCATCCCGGTTGGTAGCGGTTCCTCTAATACGCCCCTGGAACCTGTGATGGTTGCTTTAATGTATTGAATGCAGATCACTGCTCTCATGCAGCGCACAATTTCTTCACAATCGCCCCCGCATCTTGGACGCGGGGTTTTTTGTTGTTTTATCACACCCTCCAGCATCCCAAGCTCTGATCCTGCAACAGAGCGGGACCCTAACGAACATCTGAGGCCAGGCGCAATTATCCTCTGTTCGTATTTATCGCATATGTCTTGACGCCTGGCTTGCGAGCAAATGGGATTTATGCTACATCTCGCTGACGTATAACCGGGAGAGGCGTTTTAGAACGTCGGAAGTCTGTTTTTGATTATCCACTGCCGGTTCGATGCGGTGAACATCCGGAATAAAGAACCG
>JARRNW010000649.1:0-2035 GCA_037384565.1 Candidatus Thiodiazotropha sp. | reverse complement strand
CGACCTCTGATTTGATGGCATGATAACGTCCCACCCAGTTGCTGTCGTACTCCGTGGAGAGTCCGAAAGGCGCACCGATACCCAATCCGAAGAAGAGTTGTTTGTTGAGTTCGTGGGTGTAGTAGAGACTAGGAGCAAATCCGGTGGATCCCGCATCGCCTCCCTCGCCGCCGCTGATGGTGGCTCCACCGAAAAGTGGATTGGTCGTGGCGCTACCGGAGAATTTCGTCGAAGGTGTAATAAAATGACCGCCTACGACTGCCTGATTCCCTTTTAGTCGGGTCATTCCCGCCGGATTGAAAAATATGGTGGTGGCATCCTCCGCGGAGGCCGCCCCACCTGAGATCGCATTACCGACCTGTTTAACGCTCTGCTCCACCAGGGCGAAACCGGATGCCCAGGCATCTCCGGCGGCTCCCAGCGCCAGACTGGAAATAGCCAGAGATAGTAATTTTCGTGAAAACAAACTCTGTCGCATTGGACCCTCTCTTTACATTATCAAGCGCACCGCTGCGTCTCCGAGCGGCCGCCATTAGCCAGGCATGTTGCTGCGTTAAACCCCTCCGGAGTCGACAAACCTTGGCAGAATCCGGCCTGAATCCCCCTGGCCGGCAATAGATGCTTAGTTTTGAGTTTTAAGTTATTAATTTTGAGTTGATGAGTTCGCTGCGCTCATGGTTTTTTTCCTGCTCTTCGAAGGAAGATCAAACCGTAAAAAAGTCGTGAGCGCAGCGAACTCATCCACTAAAAACTCAAAACTTATAACTAAAAACTCTGTAAAATCAGTGTCCCTGGTAAAGCCTGGCCACCGGTTCTTCCAACCGCTCCAACACCTTGGCGCGTTTCAACTTCAGAGTCGGGGTCATCAAACCGTTCTCCACGGACCAGGGCTCAAAACTGAGATGCACACGCAATATTCGGGCATAGCCGGGGAATTGCTGCATCTGTTCGGCGATTCGATCCAGCACCGCACGCTCCACCTCGGGCTGCTCAAGTACCCGGGGTAGATCAGGATTAACACCGATGGTCGGGGCAAAACTCTGCCAATACTCGGGATCCAGAATGCACAACGCGGAGAGGAAGGGCCTCTGCTCCCCCACCACCATCACCTGCTCGATCAGGGGGTCCATGCTGATCGCCATTTCCAGGTCTATCGGTGATACCTTTTCACCATTGCTGAGCACGATGATCTCTTTGATGCGGCCGGTAATATAGATATGTCCCTGGGCATCGATACGCGCCTTGTCCCCGGAATGGAGCCAGCCCCCCTCGTCGACCACCCGCCCGCTGCTCTCCCGGTTGTTCCAGTAGCCGAGCATGATGTTCGGCCCCCTGGCCAGCAGTTCCTCGTTGTCACCGATCCTGACCTCAACATCGTCCACAACCCGTCCTACACTTTCGGGTACATTGTCGTTCACCCGGTTGCAGGAGATGATCGGTGAACTTTCGGTCAACCCGTAACCCTGCAAAATCGGTATCCCCAATCCGATGAATGTCCGCGATACATCCGGCGCCAGAGCTGCGCCACCACTCACCGCTACCCGCAAACGTCCACCCACGCGCCCAAGCGATCGGTGAGCTTGCGCGCCACCAGACGTTCCAGCAGCGGCCACAGGAGTAAGTTGGGACTCCAGCGGGCGCGTCCCTGACGGTATAGGAAACGCCGCCAGCCTACCTTTACAGCCAATTCGAACAGCTTTTTGGCCTTGTCTCCCTTCTGTTCCAATCCGCTCATCACCTTGGCGTAGATCCGTTCATAGATACGCGGAACACTGACCAGGGCATGGGGCCGGATGGTCACCAGGTCCTCCCCGAGCAGCGCAATGGAGCGGGTGTACGCCGTGGTCATACCCACCATCACCGAGAGGTAGTAACCGACCGTACGTTCCAAGGTATGAGAAAGGGGCAGGAAGGAGAGGATGACATTGGATTCGTGCAGATCGACGGTGCGAATCGCCGCTTCCGCATTGCTCAGCATGTTCCTGTGACTGAGCATCACCCCTTTGGGAAAACCGGTGGTGCCGGAGGTATAGAC
>JARRNW010000648.1:0-1892 GCA_037384565.1 Candidatus Thiodiazotropha sp. | reverse complement strand
GATCTGGATGTGTTCGGTGGTGAGCGATTATGGCAGGAATTCCGGCAACGTCATCCCGAACGTCCGCTCATCCTGGTCTCTTTGAAACCCCGATCGGAAAATGATGACCTGACCCTGTTCGTCCAAAAGCCCATACCCGTGGCCCAACTCATCGCTGCCATTGAACAACAGGTTCGGCGACTGGATCCGAATACGCCAACGCCCACCGAGGACGAGATCCGCAAGACACCTACCGGAGAAACGGATAGCGGTGTCGATACAACCGCCGATCAGGAACCCCCGAAACCGGTCAGTACCACACGCCGGGTCGCTTCCCTGATGAGCGATTCCCAGGAAAGGGCCTTCGTGGGCACCGCGCCGGATATCGATCCCGATGATCCGACCCAACTGGCGCGCATCTACTACAACCCGGATCACTACCTTCAAGGCCATATCCAACAGGCCCTTAACCTGGCGGTACGTTACAACAAGAACGTCACCGTCGAAGGTCCCTGGCCCGCCATAGATCTGGCGATCGAGACCCGAACGATTTGGGTTGACGCCGGCGACCGTCAATTACGGCCGTATTGCACCATACCGGACGCCACCCGCGAAGTCCCCCTTCTCACGCATGACGAACTCCGTCCCTACACCGGACGACATTCTTACTCGGTTGCGGCCTTTCTCTGGCAACTGGCGCTCTGGGCCTCACGGGGCCGCCTACCCGCGGGCACCAGCCTGACGCAACCCATCTACCTGAGGCACTGGCCCAATTTCACCCGTCTGCAGGTAACGCCCCATGCCTTGGCTATCGCGGCATTGTGGTCGAAACAACCCCGCTCGCTGATCGACACATCCCGCAGTCTGAAGATACCGCAACGTTATGTGTTCGCCTTTTACAGTGCCACCAAGGCTTTGCAGCTGGCCGGGGAGACCCGTCGCGCAGTGGATACGCTGCTCCAGCCGCCCAAGGTCCAGCGCAGTAATCGACGGGGTGTATTGGTCCGACTGCTTGATCGACTGAGAGGCCACAGGGAACCCGTATGAGTGAATACAAAATCATCTTCACCGGCCCGGTAGGTGCCGGCAAAACCACCGCCATCAGCGCCATCAGCGACATCACCACGCTCTCCACGGACGAGATGGCCACGGATATGACCCGGGATAAAAAACCGGACACCACGGTTGCCATGGACTACGGGTTGATCAAGCTTCAGGCCGACGAGCGCATCCACCTCTACGGCACTCCGGGACAGGAGCGCTTCGACTTCATGTGGGAGATTCTCACCCAAGGGGGCATCGGGCTGGTTTTACTGATCAACAATCAACGCCCCGATCCCTTTCAGGACCTGCGTTTCTTCACCAAGGCCTTCGGCTCATTCATCCAGCCGAACAATCTGGTGATTGGTGTGACTCAGATGGATCTCAACGACCGTCCAACCATTGGCGATTACCACCTGCAACTGGAAAACAGCGGCATCAAGGTTCCGGTATTCGATGTAGATGCACGCAACCGCAAGGATGTGGGACTGTTGGTGGAGGCATTGCTCTTCACCCTGGATCCGGGGTTGGACGAGTGAAACACCTTGCCACATCTTCCTCGATGTAAGGCGGACCTCTGGGAGTATCGAGAAGCTTATCTGATGAATTGAGAGGTGACAGATTATGACCACATCGGCCTTTTTCATGATGCGCATGAACGACCATGTTCAGTATCTGGGTAAAATCAAGGCAGCCCTGGAGAACGGGAAAGACTTCCATGGCACTGATCACCACCACTGCAAGCTCGGAGAGTGGCTGGATCACGACGGCGACGGGGAGTTAACGACCCTGGGACCCGAGGCGCAATCCTTATTCGATCAACTGCTGCAACCCCATGAGCAGTTTCATACCGCCAGCCATGACGCACTTGA
>JARRNW010000647.1:0-4270 GCA_037384565.1 Candidatus Thiodiazotropha sp. | reverse complement strand
TTTTGGGCTCGCGGAATGGAACAAAATCCGCAATGGGGCCCACAGCCCTCTGCATAACAAGGCAACGGGCCGCAGGGAAAACTATCGGTAGTACCTGCCTGGATATCCTTGCTGATACGCGGGAGGAGCATAGGGTGCATAGCCCGGGCCCGGGTGTCCGTACCAGACTGGCGGTGGTGGGGGCGCCATGGCGTCCTGCAGATCACGTTCCGCCTGAACCCGGTTTTTGGTGGCTTCCATCTCGACCTGAGCCGCCTCGCGAAGATCATCGAACTCCTTGAGTATCTTGGTCACAGACTCGTCATGCGCTTCCCGAGCCGCCTGATGCTGAGCCGTAGCAATCTCGGCAGGTGAAGCAGACTCGACCGGAGCCTGGGCCAGTTCCGCCGCTGCAGCGGATTCCGGGGAGGTCGGGGATGCGCTGACAGGGGGGGTAACTTCGGTAGCAGCCTGTGAAGCTGGTGCCGGCTGGGTGGGGATTGTGACGGGGGTGGATTCCATGACGCTAAAGCCTGATGTCGGCTGTCTCTCTGGCGGGGGAGTCTGGAACGACTCACTTCCAGCCGTGGAGGCCATGGCTTCATCGGTGTGCCCCGACTCGGAGGATGATGGCGTAACCTCGGTTTCCACGATCTCGGTAATCGTGATCGTTTCGACCGGCGCCTCCGAGGTTGCGGTGACCGGCTCGGTGGCGTCGGTCTTGGCCAGAGAACGAATATAAAGAAAGCCGAGCACGATAATGATCAACCAGAAGATGACCTTTATCCAGAAACCGCTCGAGCTCTTGGTGTCCGTTGACATGGGGGATTCCTCCGAGGTTTTGCTTTGATCTTCTATTTTTGCTTGCACGACAACAGTTGTAGAGGTTGCCTTGGAGCCAAGCGATACGACCTTCGATTCTGCTGCCGGAGTCTTGGAAGCAGCAACCGCCACGGTCGTGGGCGTCGCGGCCTTTAGCGTTTCCGATACATTTTCGGCTTTGCTCTCGGCTACTGCCTTTTCGGATGTTTGCTCCGTCTGAGTAACCGGCTGCGGTGTTTCCGGCGCTGGCGCTGGTGTTGCTGGCTTGGCCGTTTTCTTGGGTGCGGCCTTTTTGACGCTAGCGGTCTTCTTCGTGGCTACCTTCTTTTTGGCGACTTTCTTCTTCGTGGCTTTCTTGCTAGTGGTTTTCTTTTGAGTGACTTTCTTTTTTACCGTTTTGGAACCCTCAGCTGCATTGGGCTCGGTACTATTGTCGGTCTGATGGGTTTCGTCAGCCATCTTCCCCCCCTTGTGGCATTCGGAATATCACCCGACCATTGTACCCAAAAACCGGACAAGTCAAGAATATTCCCTGATGAATAGTCAGCTACCTTTCCAGCAGTGCGATGATCAACCGCTTCGCCTGTTCCATCCCCAGAATGAGATGTTTCTCGATTTCAGTCATGGTAATGGGCGATGCCTGCTTACCGGCAGCCCAGTTGGATACCACGGCGCAAGAGGCATAGCAGAGTTTGAACTCTCTGGCCAGGGCTGCTTCGGGCATGCCGGTCATTCCCACGATATCACAGCCATCCCGTTCCATGCGAACGATCTCCGCGGCGGTTTCCAGGCGTGGCCCCTGGGTCGCGCCGTAGGTCCCCTGCCCGACACAGGCCACCCCACTCGCTCGAGCGGACTCAATCAAGCGCTGGCGTAGATCCTCACAGTAGGGATAGGTGAAGTCGATATGGGTGACCTGCTGCAGATCGCTTTCGTAGATCGCTTTCGTATATCGTGTGATCCCTACCGTAGGTATAGTCGATGTTCTGATCCGGCACCACGATACATCCCGGTTTCATTTCAGCGGTGATCCCCCCCACCGCAGCGACGCCGATCACCAGGTCGATTCCCAGGTGGTGTAGCGCCCACATGTTTGCCCGGTAATTGACACGATGCGGCGGAATCGAGTGCGAGGCCCCGTGCCGGGGTAGAAAAACCACTTCGGTGCCGGCAATCCTGCCGTGAGTAAAGGCTGCGGACGGATCACCGAACGGCGTGTGAGAAACTTCACGATGGGTTATTTCCAGATCCGGTATCTTATCCAGACCGGTACCACCAATGATGGCTATCTTGGTCATGCGTTCTTTAACCGTACCCTGCATCTAAAACCCGATGCGCTATCCCTGTCATCCCGCATCAGGCAATTGGGATGGATTGTCACCCATACCCCGGATGCGTCAAAGCAGATCGGCATGACTGGCCAGATATTCAGCCACCCCTTGCGGGTTGCCCTTCATGCCGTCATCGCCCTGCTTCCAGCCCGCCGGGCAGACTTCGCCGTGTTCTTCGGTGAATTGCAGGGCATCGATCATCCGCAGCATCTCGTCGATATTCCGCCCCAGGGGCAGATCGTTAACGATCTGGTGACGTACGGTGCCAGATTTGTCGATCAGAAAAGATCCCCGGAACGCCACCTTGCCATCCGGCGTCTCCACATCGTAGGCCTTGCAGATTCCATGATTGAGATCTGCCACCAGTGGATATCCAACCGGACCGATGCCCCCCTCGTTAACCGGCGTATTGCGCCAAGCGTTATGGGTGAAATGTGAATCCACGGAACAACCCACTACGACCACCTGACGCTGCTTGAACGCATCGAGCCGGTGATGAAATGCGATCAGTTCCGAAGGACAGACAAACGTAAAATCCAGCGGATAGAAAAACAACACCGCATATTGATCTTTGATTGCTTCACTGAATGTAAAATCATCCACGATGGTTCCGTCACCCAGTACCGCTGACGCGGTGAAATCCGGAGCCGCACGACCTACCAAAACACCCATTCTATACCTCCTACTGCATTTGATTCTTTGAACCTGGATCCGATAGGTANTCCACCATTCTGTCACTACACGGCCCGGGCAAAGACCCCGGACTTTTCCAATGTAGGCAACAGGATAGTCTCCTCGCGCTGAATGCGATCCTCGATCATATCGAAGATCTCAAAGGTATCCGCGATGAAATCATCGCTGAAATTGAAATCACAGTTCCTGAGCCATTTGTTGTGATATTGCTCGAACTGTTTGCGCATTGGTTTCTGACCGTTTAGAAACCCCCAGGCCATGGATTTGAGTTTGGGATCCTGATGGGTCAGCAGGTCGGGGTAGATACCACGATCCTGTTCAACCATGTGGTCCTTCATCTTATCCGCCAGTTCACAAATGAGTTTGTGCGCTGTCATTGCAGTAGGGCGAATGCTCAACTGCTCCCTGGTCATCATGGCTCTCAGATCGCCGATGATCTCCAACATGTCGGAATGGCTACCGCGCAGACTTTCCAATGTACTCACTCTCCAACCCTCCTAAAAGATGGTCCCCTTTCCGCATTTATCTATATCGGAAGTACAGGACATGATGTAACAGGCAATGTCACCCGATCTTCGCCGGGTTGTTCCATGCTTGATGTTAGCTTGACCCATTTACTTTCAAATGGCAACAGGGACTTGATATTTATGTATTTTTTTAGAAATTAAGCAGGGAAATCCCTACTTGGAAGTCTGCTCTTATTAGGGTTTTCACTAAGTATCTGATGCTCCGGGCGACGCAGGACCCACGGCATAGATCCCGGGCAGGTTTCGATAATACTCCATGTAGTCCATACCAAAACCGAATACATAACGGTCCTCCACATGCAAACCGATAAAATCCGCATGAAACCCATTGCCCCGATCGTGTATCTTTTCCACCATGACAGCCGAGTAGACCTGCCGCGCACCCGCTTCCCGGCAGGCCATGACGATGGCCTCCAGTGTTACCCCCTGATCGAGTATATCGTCGATTACCAGTACGGTTTCCCCCTCCAGGGAACTACTCGGTCGACCAATCCATTCCAGTTCCGCACCGATGATATCACCCCGGTAACGGGTGGCATGGACATAGTCCTGTCGTAGCGGAAAATGCAGACGGGTCAACAGATGCCCCGCCGGAATCAAAGCCCCGTTCAGTATGCACAGCACCAGGGGGTTTTTGCCTGAGAGTTTTCCGGTGATTTCCAAGGCCATGCGGTCAAAGGCACGCTCCACATCAGACTGGGAATAGAGTAAGTCGGCAGTTGCCAGTACTTCGGAGGCTTGTTGTGGTGTAATTCCCATAAGTTCGTTCCCTTATCCTTTTCGGTGTTAGGACGCAGAGTCTAGTGTGGTGTCCTATATAAATCGTGCATTTAGAAAGCCACTCAAGCCGCGAGTGCAAGGCGTACCCCAAGGGCATTTCCTTCGGGCACAGCCCGCAGGGAATGGCTATTCCCTTTC
>JARRNW010000646.1:0-1898 GCA_037384565.1 Candidatus Thiodiazotropha sp. | reverse complement strand
GCCCGGGGATAGGGTGCCTGTGCCAGTAGCGGATTGATGTTCTCCCGTCATGGGTGGGGATGAGTTGATGATGCTGCGCACCAATCCGACGAGACGCATCAGGTTTAGTTTTAAATCCTTTGGGTTCACGCTACCTTGCAGTAACAGGGACTCGGTCTGGTTGCCACTCATGGGAAGGGCTCGGGCCAGGAGCGTCTTGAATTGCGGGTCATTGAGCTTCACCACTTGATCGATCAACTGCTCTACTGCTTGTCTGACCGGGGTTGGCAGTGGCGTGCTGTCGGGTTTTGCCAACGTCTGGTTCAGGGCCTGGAACAATCGGGGCAAGGGTTGTTGACGGGGGAGGGTGCTCTTCAGCGCCATTGCGGTCAGGACCTTCTGGCTGGGTAGGGTCAGGATTCTGAGCTCCGGGAGTTCACCCGTTTTTTCGACCTGTAACAACAGGGGTTGTCCTGGCTTTACGCTGAGGGTGGTCTGTGCGACCAGCCGGGTGACGCCTATGCGTAACTGCATGGCGCCATCGATGGTTTCGCTTAATGCTGTACCGTGCAGGAGCTGTCCGGGTTGAAGATTCTGCAACAGGGCCCGGGTGGTGGTTGCCGAGGGCAGCGGGGGCAGGATTTTCGCGATTGGGATCTGCATGGATGGACGGTTGTCAGTCGCTTCTCGGTTTCTTCAGGTCAGGTTGGAGGTGCAGGGCACATTCTGAAGTATACGTGAATCCGTGCGATTCCGATGAAAACGGTATTGTGAACAGGGCTGATTCGTCGAGTATTTCTCTATGGAAGCCACAAGTCGCTGTTTCAAGCTATAGTTTGGTTGAGTTTTAGGAAGGGTTGTTTATGACGTCACAGGAACAAAATACACCGCAGGGATGGTATGTCAGGCACGAGGGTTTAGTGACCGGTCCCCATGCCGAGGCCCGGATACGTCAGCACTTGTTGGACGGAACCTGGGTGTTGTCGGATGAGATCAGCCTGGATAAGAAAAACTGGCAAACTTTACTGAGTGTGCCGAAGGTGGTGCCGCTGCAAATGCGTGCCGAAGCGGGTGATGCCGGTGCGCGGGCACAAATTAACACTCGTGATAAGCTGACTGCCCGGGACCGGGAGGATATCCGGCGTATCCCGGTGATACCCCTGGTGGTGATTACCCTGGTGCTGGTGACTGTGGTGTCCTTGGCCCTGTTCCTGAATCGTGGGGACGAGTCGGATTCGCCCCAGTGCGATGCTCCCCCGAGCCCAGGAGTGAACTGGCGAAACTGCGTGTTGGTCAGGTTGGATGCGGGATCGGCGAGTCTTGCGGGGGCGAATCTCAACAGCGCGGTGTTACGGGACGCGGAGTTGAGCGCCACTGATCTGAGCGACGCCCGGCTCGATTATGCGGATCTGCGTGACGCGAATCTCAGCTATGCGCGGCTGCATCGCGCCTCCCTGCTGGGCGCGAATCTTCAGAGCGTGGATCTCCGGGAGGCTGATCTGAGCAGTGCCGATCTGCGTTTCGCGGATTTCACCGGCAGTCGTGTGGAGGGTTGGGTGTTGAACGGAGCGCATCTGGACGAGGCGATCTGGATCGATGGCCGTAGCTGCGCTGCCGGGTCAGTGGGTGCCTGCCGTTTCGGGGAATGATTCGGTTTCATAGCGATACACCTCTAGGTTGTCCGACCAGTAGTGGGAGGGTAGCCCGGCCTTCTGCTTGAGGTGAGTGAGAAAATCCCGAGCATCGGGCAAGGATTCCCAGACCGAGGGCAGAAAGGTACCACGGTGGCGGCCCTCCTGCAGAATCAGGCCGTCAATCCCCGGTCTGATTTGACGTAGCAGGTCCTCCTCGGATTCGAATAACATGGGTTCGGAAGGGGTAAGGATCGAGATGTGTAGCTCGAGATGGTGCAGTTCCGG
>JARRNW010000645.1:0-2580 GCA_037384565.1 Candidatus Thiodiazotropha sp. | reverse complement strand
CCAGACTCAGACTCAGACTCAGACTCAGATCCAGACTCAGACTCAGACTCAGACTCAGACTCAGATCCAGACTCAGACTCAGACTCAGACTCAGATTCAGACTCAGATTCAGACTCAGATTCAGACTCAGACTCAGATTCAGACTCAGATTCAGATTCAGATTCAGACTCAGATTCAGACTCAGATTCAGATTCAGATTCAGACAGTGGTTTAACCTCGGGTAGTGACTCGAACACTGCTGCTATCATTGCCGAAACCTCTGAGGGTACCGATCTCGATACACAGCTGGCCGCCTCGTCGACATTTACTCATCCGGGCGCACCCTTTACCCTTTCGGATCTTCAGACGCTTAAGTCATACATAGAAGAAGGAAAAGAGCCATGGAAATCTGCTTATGAGCAATTCGCAAATGATGGGAGGGCACAGCTCACCTACTATCCGGGACCTGCATTCGAAAAAGTGAGCCGTGCCCCCAACGAGAATCTCTGGGCTTGGCGCAACTCAATGGTTGCCATCTGGAATATCTCGCGTATGTGGTATTTCACCCAAGATGAGCGATACGCAATCAAAGCGCGCGATATATTGCTTGAATGGGCTACTACCCAGAAGGAATTCTCAGGTAGAGAGTCGATGCTTGATATAGGTGACTACGTCGCCTTATTTGTCGGCGGCGCGGACATTCTACGCGGTACATGGTCGGGTTGGACAGAGGAGAATACGGCAACCGTCAAGAAATACTTCAATGATGTTTTGATGCCGGCATCAAACCCTTATGGCGAAAGTCAGTTTGGAGCTGCCAATAAAGGTGCACTTGCCCTTGTCGCTCTTGGGATGATGGCTATCTACAACGACGATGTTGAGACACTGGATAGGGTTGTTTTTCAGGCCCGTACACTCGCCCACATTGGACTGCGTAACTCCAATGACATCGGCATGCTCGGCGACTATCTTCGCGACCAGGGACACTCCTATGGGCAGCTCAGATCGCTTGTCATGCTTGCCGATGTGCTCTGGAGTCAGGGCATTGACATCTATTCTGATTTAGACAACGTTCTGCTGGCGGCGGGCGAGTACTATGCAAGAGTAAACGAAAACGTGCCTACTACGGCGCTTCCTTTTGGTACTACAGATGCATATTACATCGCCGACAATACCGGGCACGGCTTTCGCGGTGGTAATGGTGGAAACATTCCACTCAATCAGGTTTATAATGCCTACGTCCTTCGCAAGGGCTTGCAGGCACCTTTCATTGCTCAAAGACGTCAGTGGATGCCAGTGGATGGTAGTAGCTTTATGTACTTAAAGGACTTCGACAACTCACAGGCAACGCCTCCGCCGGAACTTCCTATCCCTTCGACCGCCTCCATTACCTCGGGATTCAGCAGTGCTGATATCGGAGGCGCCACCCCCGCGGGCACGGCAACTTATTCCAATGGTTTATGGACCATAGAGGGGAGTGGTGCCGAGATATGGAGCACAAGCGACAGTTGCTACTTTGCCTACAAAGCCATCACCGGCAACAGCGCCATTATTGCAAAAGTTGAATCGGTCGGGGATACCAGCACATCCGCAAAAGCGGGTGTCATGATGCGCACCAGCCTTGACGTAGAAGCTCCTCGCGCCTGGGTGGCCATTTCCAATAGAGGTCAAGCAGAGCAGAACATGCCAAAACTCGAAGTGCACCAATTGGGCCGCCACGGATGTCGGGCGTATTAACGCCCCGGTTCCCGATACCATCTATGTCGGTCTGGTGGTATCGGCGGTTGACAACGGCACGCTAAACACCTCCACCTTTAGTAATGTCCAGATTACGGGTGGTGATGGTGGTGCGCCTAGTGTGACCCCTGCCGCGCCTGCTATGTTGCTTGCCTCGCCGGGAGATGGCGCAGTCCCACTGCGCTGGCAAGCCTCTTTTGGGGCTACCGGCTACACAGTCAAACGCGCTACCTCTAGCGATGGTCCCTACACGATCGTCGCATCTGATGTACAAAGCCGCAGCTACACGGATACATCAGTGAGCAATGGCACGACTTACTACTACACCGTCACAGCAACAAACACTGCCGGCACAAGTAGCGATTCTCCCGTGGATAGTGCTACACCGATGCATACGTTGGTGAACGTTGCTACCGGTGGCATCGCTACCGATAGCCAAAATAACACAAGTAACGCCTCGAATGTCTTTGACCAAAACTCGGGATCATATTGGTTTTATGGGGGCACAACCGCTTGGTTGCAGTATGATCTTGGTCACACGGAGATTGTAGAACGCTATAGTGTCATCAGCGCTAACGATCGTGTCCCACGGGATCCGAAAGACTGGGAGTTCCAGGGCTCCAATGACGGTTCCTCGTGGACGACGCTTGACACACAAAGCGATCAGATGTTTCCAGATCGTTATTGGTTAAAGAGCTATCCGATTGCAAGTCCTGGCGCGTATCGTTACTACCGGCTTAATATCACAGCCAATAATGGTGACAACGACTTTGTGGATCTTGCAGAAATTGGACTGTTCACATCCAAGTTGTAGGCTGCCACCCTGTGTCAGGATAGTTGTCACCACCCCGTGACGGGGTAATT
>JARRNW010000644.1:0-3450 GCA_037384565.1 Candidatus Thiodiazotropha sp. | reverse complement strand
TTGGGATGTACCGAGATTGGGATGCTGGTCAAACAATCTGATACCGATGTCAGGTTGTTTGATACAACAGCTATTCATGCAGCGAAAGCCGTTGAGTATGCAATAGCTATTAATCCGGTGCGCTTCGGCTGAACATGGCATATTTAGGTGCCGGGTTAATAAATGATGATGTCTTAAACAACGTGGAGTTAGCTTTTGAAAACATACTTAATTTTGGATTTTACAATTATCAATCTCGAAAAATTCATGGAATATGTAGAGAAAATACCAGAAGTAACCTTATCTTGGTTAATGGTGGGTCATGGAGAGATGAGGTAAGCCAACATGCCTAACGTTGAAATTAAGACGGTAGATTATTCCGACCCCTCAGATGCAGAGACTATTGGTTTGCTATTGGATGAATATGCCAGAGATAAAATGGGTGGATCGGAGCCATTGCCAGATTATGTGAAATCAAATTTGGCACGTGAGTTATCAAAGCTGCCTCAGGCATTCAGTATACTCTGTTATGTCGATAAAGTACCTGCTGGTTTGGTCAATTGTTTCGAGGCCTTCTCCACGTTTAAGTGCAAACCGTTAATCAATATCCATGATGTTATCGTGGTCCCTGCACACAGGGGGCTAGGGTTGAGTCAACTCATGTTATCCAAAGTTGAAGAAATCGCAAAAGCAAAAGGGTGTTGTAAAATTACGCTGGAAGTTCTCGAAGGGAATGAGATTGCAAAAAATGCTTATAGAAAGTTTGGGTTTTCCAGCTATGAACTTGATCCGGCTATGGGTAGGGCTCTATTCTGGCAAAAGAATATTCAGTTCACGTAAATAACACTGCATTCCCTGAGGTATCAAGTTTCTTCGGATCGGCAGAGAGCCTCTTTTGAAAGTGCAAACGCAAGGGGGAGTGATCTCCCCCCTGTATCCTTATCCAGGCGTGTTGTCGACTGATTGATCAGTGTAAACCCATGCAGTTGGCATAGAAGCTCACGGTCGCTGGCCAGTCTGAGAAGATACCCTCGATACCCACATCCTGTGCCAGTACATCCAGCAGCTTCAAGGTGTCACCGTCATTGTCGGTGATGTCATTGATGCCCTGGTAGTACCAACCGCCGCCGCTATTCAACAGTCCGGATCGTTCCAAGGTCCAGGTAATGAGCTTGAAACCATAGGCCTGTGCGGTCTGGGCATACTCTGAGGGTACGATCTGGCCTTCCGATTCGGTGACCAGGGCCCACATGGGCGGGGCCAGATAGTTGACGCCCTGCTCCGCGAGATAGGCCATGGAGTCAATGGATGCGGACGCTTCTTCGGGGTTGTCGCAATCATCCAGGAACACCGCCTGTTTGCCGAAGCTCGGCTCATTGGCGAGCCAGTAGAGGATATCGTCAAGATTGAAGGATTGGGCATACACGTCCTCTGGGTCCACCCCTGCCGCCTTGTATTCGTCGATCATCTGCTGGGCATAAGCCTCCTGAGTGTAGTCCCCCTGGTAGGGCATATCCACACTGGCGGATTTCGTGTAGTCCCCCTGGTAGGGCATATCCACGCTGGCGGATTTCAGTTCCGGGGTCATCTTCACGCCCAGGGATTGGAACAGTTTAATGCTCTCCGCATGGGTCATGAGGGTGCCTGTGGCGGTGTGCAGATCGCATTGTGAATGCCGGCAGACCAGGGCCCTGTCCTGGGTGAAGGTTACATCGCACTCAATGATACCCGCGCCCATCCGGGCCGCAGCGATGTAGGACTCACGGGTGTGTTCCGGGAACTGCAGTGCCGCACCCCGATGACCGATCGAGAAATCGGTTTGTTTGATCTCCATGTTTTCACAGGATTGGAGCTTCTCCTTAAGCGGGCCGTCTTCCATGTCATCCACCAGGTAGAAGGGGCGGGGGCCCAGTTGGAATTTACTGATCGGGGTATCCTGATGGTGGTGATCATGGTCATGGTAGTGATCGTGGTCGTTGTGATGTCCATGGTTTCCACGCTCCATATGATCTCTTGCATTGACGACGCTACTGCCTAGACAGAGCGTCAGGGCAAGGGTGGTTATCAGGGATTTGTTGTTTGAGTGCATGCTCACTTACCTCGTACGGGTCGAGACGACGGCTGAGTGGTCGTTCGAAGAGTGTTTGTTGTTGTACATTCATACGCGCCCCCATCGCCGATACAGGGTGGGGTGCGGGTGTGAGGTAGACTAAGGAGGTAATATTTCCCGTTTATGCCGGGAAGATGACACTTTCGGTAAATGTGTTGGCGATGGGGATGAGGGGTTAGCCTTCGAAGCGTCCATCGGATGCTTCGAAGGCCCGGTCTACGGGATGATCAGCTCATGTTGCTGGCAACGAAGTCCCAGTTCACCACTTTCCAGAAGGCTTCCAGATAGGCGGGACGGGCATTGCGGTAGTCGATGTAGTAGGCGTGTTCCCAGACATCTGCGGTCAGCAGCGCCTTTTTACCGGAGGTCATGGGTGTGCCGGCGTTGGATGTGTTGAAGATCTCCAGGCTGCCATCCTCGTTCTGCACCAGCCAGGTCCAGCCGGATCCGAAGTTGGTGGCGCCTGAGGCCGCGAACTGCTTTTTGAAGTCGTCGAAAGATCCGAAGGTAGCGTTGATCGCATCGGCGAGGGCGCCACTCGGGGCATTATCATCGCTGGGGCTGCGCAGACAGTTCCAGTAGAAGGTGTGATTCCATACCTGGGCGGCGTTGTTGAATACTCCGCCTGAGGATTTCATGATGATCTCCTCCAGGGATGCGCTCTCGAATTCGCTACCCGGAATCAGATTGTTCAGATTGGTGACATAGGTGTTGTGATGTTTGCCGTGATGGAATTCGAGAGTCTCTTTCGAGATCACGGGTTCCAGTGCGTCGATGGCATAGGGAAGTGGGGGAAGTTCATGTGCCATGAGTCGTTACTCCTTTGTAATGCTGAAATATTATTGGGATTGTGTCCTGAGCCTTCCTAATTCCCGGTCGATACCGCTTGGGTGGACGGAAGGCGGCGATCGACAGTTTGTTAAGAATAACCAAGTAGAATGGTTGGCTATTCTATCCATGCCGCTACAGGTATGCAACCGGCGTGTTGTGAGGGAAAATGTCGTCGGTCCGCTGAACTGAGCTACACCTCATGATAACACTTAAAATTTACCCGTCGATGAAAGTATGGATCCGATTGAACTGAGTATTTTCGCCTCACGCCTGGAGGCGGTGTGCGATGAGATGGGCATGGTGCTACGTAACGCGGCATTCTCACCCAATATCCGCGACCGCCTCGACTTTTCCTGTGCAGTGTTCGATGCCCAGGGCGAGCTTTGCGCTCAGGCGGCTCACATCCCGGTGCATCTCGGAAGCATGGCCTATGCCATGGCGCAGATCGTTTCCCGGGTCGACTGGGAGTCAGGGGACATGGTGGTGCTCAATGATCCCTATCTGGGTGGCACCCACTTGCCGGACGTGAC
>JARRNW010000643.1:0-3339 GCA_037384565.1 Candidatus Thiodiazotropha sp. | reverse complement strand
CAAAATCTCTTTTATGCAATTGTCACTCATACTTTTCTTATCGCTCTCTGAGAGCTTTGCCAACAGATAAAACGCTATCTCTTTTAGGCTGTAATCAAGCTCTAAACCACCATCAACATACATCTTTAGAATGGCCATGCTTGCCATAAATTTTGTGACAAAGTTAGGACCATGATCTTCAACATGCATTGAATCTAACCAGTATTCAACACAGGCACGACCAAGTCCACCTTGAATCTGGTTACCCATATTGACGGTTTCCTCAACAAGAAATTTCACGTCTTCCTTAATTTCTGAATATATTTCCATTACCACTTACTCATTGGTGCAACGCTAGCAAGGAGGGGCCTACCGTAGCGGGGAGAGGCTTGTGCTAGCGTAGCGTAAAGCACAACCGAACACCGCGAAAGGTAGGTCCCTCTCAATTGCCATTGTTAGGCTTTGTATTGCAATTACTCACCACCTAAATTTTCCAAGGCTTCTTGCGCTACACCATTAGAATTATTTATAGCCAAGTCTAGCGCTGATTTACCTTGACTATTTTTTCTGGTCGGGTCCGCCCCGTGATAGATAAGCCTTTCGATAATGCCAGGATTGGTATTGTATTGAGCAGCAACCATTAAAGCGTCTTCGTTATTATTTACTTTCTGACTAATATCAGCCCCTAATTCTATCAACGTATCAATTATTTCCGGGCTTGAACTATAACCTGCAGCCCCAGTAAGAGGAGTACCTTTAAATATACCATCTGCCTCATTGATTTCAGCCCCTCGGCTAACCAGTGCAGATAATATTTCTGGGTCATTCGTGGCCATAGAAGCCCACATCAGGATACCCCCATTTCTATTTCCCGGTTGCAATGCTTCTTCCGGAATTTCGTATACAGCTTCAATTGTCGCTGTTTCCCAAAATTCCTTAGAACTATACTCCCTATAAGGATTACTAACTTTAATAAAAACGGCCAATAGAATCACTGCAACCAGCGCAATTAGTAACTTTGGATTTACTGAACCCATACTGCTCCCAACTTTTATTGTTTATTGAAAATCACTGAAAAGCCAACGCCGCAATTCACCGGAGGCAAAAAGCATAGCGAGGAACGAGCGGCGCTTTTTGACGTCGTGTGACCGGCATGGTAGCTGGCTAGCTGGTGAAAATCCAGTCATGGCCCTTGGAAGAAGGGAACATGTAGGCGAAGGCAAGGGTGCCCGAAGAAACGCCCGTGTGCACCTCAAGGAGGAGGGAACTCCAGGGAAGGAGCCGCACGGGCGCCAATGAAGGATCTGAAGGAAGCCGGAGTCCAAACTCGCCACCTAAGCGAGCGCGAACCTTTGTAGGCGAATAGGCGGGGGCGAGGTGCCGACGACCACCGAAGCCCGATGTTCTTCCCGTACCTTACCCGGTGAAGGGCCGTCGATTCTGGGTCGGTGTAACTACGACACCTTAAGCCCTAAGCGACGCGGAGACGTGATCCGTGATGGGACGGGGGCCTGCAGATGAAGCCGTAGTAATCGTAAAACCTGACGCCTGCGAGGCTATGGTGACATAGCTGAGGATAAAACGTTGGGACAGTAACAGGGATGAGGGAGGTGAAGGGCGGAACACGAAAGTGGTCAATGAGACTTATTAGAGACTGTGGATCTGAGATCAGCCTGAGAGGAACGGCCGAGTGCCTGAGACGTAGAGATCAGGTGAATCGGTGGTGCCATGATCGATGAAAGGTTCATGCAAGATAACGAGTGAAATGAGACAAAGAGACCTATTCAGTAATGAAGCAAGACTCTTCGAAGATCTGTGTGCAATCGAAAGGTTGCGGGCAGGATTCTGGCGCGTGAAGAAGAACAAAGGGTCACCTGGTGTTGACGGGGTGACGCTTGAGGTATTCGGATCACGGCTGAATGAAGAGCTAACCCAGCTGAAAGAGGAACTGGAAAGCTGGAGTTACAAGCCCTCCCCGGTACGACGGGTAGAAATACCTAAACCAGGGGGAAAAGGCATCCGTTTACTCGGAGTGCCAACCGTGCGTGACAGAGTGGTTCATGCCACCTTGAAGGCGCTGCTGGAACCGATCTTCGAGCCGTTATTCTCCGAGCACAGCTACGGATTCCGTCCTAGACGGAACCAACGCCAAGCGGTTGAGGCGGCGCGTCGGATCGTGGCCAGTGGCAAGCCGTATGTGGTGGATATTGATTTATCGAAATTTTTCGATCGAATCCACCATGATCGACTGATTGCCCGAGTAGGCGAGCAGATTGTCGACAAGCGTATCTTGCGCCTGATCGGACTGCTGCTGCGCAGTGGCATCATGGCCGATGGACTGGTGACGCCCTCTCTGGAGGGTGCCGTACAAGGCAGCCCGTTAAGCCCCTTACTTAGCAACATCGTCTTGGACGAGCTGGATAAAGAGCTGGAACGGCGTGGTCTTGAGTTTTGCCGGTTTGCTGATGATTGTAACCTCTTCGTGAAGACGCCAAAGGCTGCCCAGCGAGTGATGGAAAGCATCAGTGGATACATCGAGAAGAGACTGAAACTGGTGGTGAACCAAGAGAAGAGCCAAGTAGCTCGCTCGGATCGGGTGAAGTTTCTCGGCATGACGATCGTAGGGAAAACGATAGCGATATCACACAAAGCCCTGCAAAACGCCATGGCCAAAGTAAAGGAACTGACACCCAGGGGAACCCACCTGACGCTGGAGAAGACCCTGGAGGAGATCAACAGCTGGTATATTGGCTGGGCCGGTTATTTCGAAATGACCTACTACCCGGCACAGTTGAAGAAGATCGAAGCCCATATCAGGCGACGATTGAGATCGAGACTGGTGGATCAACAAAAGAGTAAACGAAATCTCTATCGAAAACTGGTTAAGCGTGGCGTACCACGCGCCCAGGCGGCAAAAGCGGTATTTTCCAACCACAAACGCTGGAAGCTTTCGAACACCTTTGCGGTGAACAAGGCGTATCCGGTCGGCTGGTTTATTGGAGAAATGGGGCAAGCTATCCGTTCGGACAGACAGTTAGCGCATTGGTTTGAGCTTCATCACTGGGTACAACTTTCGTGAGGAGCCGTGTACGGACCCGTACGCACGGTTCTGTGGGCAGACGGAGGCTGCGGCCTCCTCTGACCCGATCGTGTGAAATTGCCTTGTTAGCTATTTTCCCATTGCTTCGCCATCAATATCAAATGATTATTCATAATAGACGCATTGGACTAAAGAACTCCAAGGTTGCTATCGCCACGGGGACTATCACTACCCAAAACATCAGGACGAGCTTGAAAAGCCTAATCCCTTTATATTTCTCTTTTAGTGCATTATTGATTTCTGATTGGGTCTTGCATGAA
>JARRNW010000642.1:0-2770 GCA_037384565.1 Candidatus Thiodiazotropha sp. | reverse complement strand
CAACATATAGTAGCGGTTCGGCAGATGGGTGAGTTGATCGAAGTTGGCTTGGTGTAAAAGTTTTTGTTCCGCTTCGCTGCGCTCAGTGATATCGAGTGCCGTAACGACCAATACGGGTGGGTTTTCCTGGGATGACAATTGAAATCGCAGTTCAACAGGATATGTGCTGCCGTCTTTGCGTTTGTGCAGCGCTTTATGGGTGATAATATCTTTTGTCCCGGTGCGCAGGGGGTCGATAAGTTCACTTACTGTAATTTCACTCAAATCCACGATGATATGATGCAAGGTCATGTCAGACATTTCTGATTCCGTATACCCCAGATTCTCCAGAGAGCCTTTGTTGACCTGCAGATAGCGGAGTGACGTGGCATCGACAATATAAAGCTCACTTGAGCTGTCGTTGAGAATACGCCCGAGGCGATTGTCGAGCTGGCTCTTTTCTTTTTCCAGATTGGCGACCAGCGATAGATTTTCATACCGCAATTTCAGTGAGTCGCTGACAATGTCGTTGAGTCGCCGACTTGCCCGCAAGATGGTGAGCAGATATATCACCACGAGTATCGCCACAAATAAGTAGAAGGTATCTGCTTTGATAGCGGCATGAATGATAACCGGAAAAAGAAGGAAAGTCACAAAGCCGGTAAAACAAACAAGATCCGCTACCAGAACAGTGAGGCCGCCTGCGGCCATCCCGGCCAGAAGTAACACCGCAAACATTTGTCTGGGTACATCATCATAAGGATAAAAAAACAGGACTATTGATCCCAAGGCCATACCGGTGGCCAAGCTGGCGGCGCGAAATCGATTGAGCCAGGCGGCTTGAGATAGGTGTATATTGAGATCAGAGAGGAGAGCCATAGCAGGAGATGGTGCTTGCCGTGATGCGGTAATTGAACGCTCACATAAACCGTGGCAACCAACAAAGTGGCCGCAGTGCTGAGCCAGTTGCTTGAATACAGCGTGTTTAGCTTGTCGCTAAAAATTTGCTGATCAAAATTTCCGGAAGAACCCGTTGCCATCCAGCACCTATGTATCCAGAAAAAAGTAAATGTTTTCGGAGCGACTAATGAATTTCGTATTAAAAATATTATTTAGTCGTATTCGACCTATGTATCAAATCCACGTCGATCAATTTTGCGGCGATCATTGGGAATGGTATCCCCAGAGCTGCCGACCAGTGGAAAAGATACATTGCTTTTGTCAAACCGGCGGTCCTGCTTGGTGCGGACCATATGTATTTTCCCTTCACTATCATGAGAGTCAAATGTGCCACGATTTTGAGCTGCGACTATTTTCTGCATAACGCGAATATCCTTATCTGTGAGCCGTAAAGCAGCTTCAACCCAGATTTTTGTGATGCCCAGAAGTTCTTGATACGTAATGGGGTTATAGAATTGGCGGACTTTCTGAATGGCCTGCATACCATTTGCGGCGCGATCGTGTTTTTTAATGATGTCATTGACAGCCGCATACCCTTTTCCACTCTCCGCCAGTGTATCAACGATTTTGAGATCGTACATTTCACGAGCGGAATAGATTTTGCCATTGCGCAACACCTCTTCCGCAGCACTCATGCCCGCTTTGCGCGCAATAAAACTATACGCGCCCATTCCGGGGAAAAGGTTAAAGCGAATTTCAGGCACGCCCATTTTGGCATGTTCCTCGGCGATAAGCACGTTGCTCGACATGGCCGATTCCAATCCACCGCCCAGTGCTGAGCCCTCGACAAGGGAGATGGTGGTCACCGGAAGGTTAAGGGCCACGGCATTGAGATAACAGATATCAATACAACTGGTTGCATAGGCGAGCAATTGGTCCCGATTTTGTTCGGCGATCAGATTTATAAACAGGTTTAAGTCTCCACCCAGATTGAAAACGCCCGGCGCCTGCGAGGCCATTACAATATAGCGCACCGGGTATGGCTTCTTTGCGTCTGTTTTAAAGTAGTTGATGATGGCGTGCTGAATGGAAAGCGATTCTTTTAAAATGGCAGGTGTAAAGCAAGGCCGAGTGGAGGATTTAAAATAGGTCCAAATAGCGGCCTGTTTTGGGTCATACCGGACCGACATTTCTTTATGGTCCTGAAATATCTTGTGAAATTGCCTTGACATCATTCATCCTTTCAATAAGAGATGCAATGGAATTCCTGCTTCAGTAGGCGATGCAGAATAATGTCATGCTATGACAGCCGGCATAGCTGGTTGTACCTGCCCCATTTATTCCTTTGGGATGGTAATCCCACGGAAAAATAGAATCAGATAATATCAGAAATAATTTTGGTGGGTATTTCCTGTCGATAATTTACAACCACCTCCGGTCAAATGATCAACAGACCAAACCATATAAGTATATTAAAACCGTGTTTGTGTGTCAACTCACATGGCGCAGTGGCAGCAATTCTGGTGCTCTAACTGAACAGGGAGTTAGTGGGGTGTCACTTTTCTCTTCTTTGGCTGCCCAATTGCTGTGATACAGAAGAAGGACAAGACCGTTGTGGATTATCCCTAACCCCTATATATTACTATCAAGTCTGCACTCCGTGCATGATGAGGTTTTCAAAAGTCAATAGCAGACTTGGCCCGTTTAGACATGTTCATTATGGCCGATAACGAAATGGGATTCGTCTCCTACAATGGCATATTGACTTTGGTTAACCGTACAGCGTGTCCGATATCCGGTGGCTTGAACGGGATAAAACCCGCTTTCATCCACTGGTAGAAACAGATGGTTCCGTTTTCCAGGGGTTTTGAAAATGTAAAACTGACCTTAA
>JARRNW010000641.1:0-2693 GCA_037384565.1 Candidatus Thiodiazotropha sp. | reverse complement strand
TGATCTTCGAAACCATTGTGCCGGTGCAGGGCGCCACAGCAGACCTGGCTTTTGGGTATTTCCACTGCGTAACCCAGGCGATGTAACAGATCCAATGCGGCTCTGAGTAGTGAGTCCTCGACATGGGGTGTCACGCAGCCGGTAAACAGCTGCACCATCCGTCCGCTGGGTCTTGCTGCGGGATGTAGGCCGACGAGTGGGAGTTTCGCCGTTTGCAGCTGACGTGCCAGGGACAACAGACGCTTGAGCCTGGGAGGGCATAACCTCTGTATCAGGCGAGGCAGGCCAATCCTGGCCAGGGATTGATAGACTTGGACCCAGGCTGCAAGGCGCGCCGGGCGGATCAGTTGATCCAAAAGTCGTTTTCGCCAGTGGCGCGCGGCCTGACGATTGAGCATGATCGAGCGGCTTGCATCCAGGAGCTGCCCATAGGGGACACCGGACGGGCAGGCCGACTCGCAAGCGCGACAGCTCAGGCAACGGTCCAGATGAACACCGAGTTGGCTCTCAGCGCCTAATTCCCCTTTTGCCAGTGCCTGCATGAGGCTGATTCTGCCCCGGGGTGAATCGGCTTCACTGGCGAGCAGAAGGTAGGTTGGGCAATGAGGCAGGCACAGACCGCACTTTACACAGCGGTCTGCTTCTGAAAGCAGGTGTTCGGGTGTCACAGCAGGCAGATTCGGCTCGGAAAGCCTGGCATTTTACCCGATTCGGCGGTTCTGTGGGTATCTCCTGTTGATTTCATTCATGCTGGATGGCCGGGAAGCACCGGTGGAAGGAAAATAGGGCAACGGGCGGTGCGGCGGGTTATCATGTCATACTGGTTCAGGAGCGTGTGCCGGTTTAAGTATTCGGGCAGATGACAGGGGGCAATTGCTCCCAATTTCCGTCAGTCTGGTGTGGTGCTTCATGCTAGACGCTGTGAGGTTCGTATGTCCTATTTTCGCTACCACATCTTTTTCTGTGTCAATGAGCGATCGGATGGTCGATCCTGTTGCGCCCAGCATGGGGCCCGGGCGTTGCGTGATTATCTGAAAGGGCGGATCAAGGCAGCTGGACTGTCCGGTCCTGGCGGGATTCGGGTGAATACCGCCGGTTGTCTCGATCGCTGTGACCTGGGACCCGTACTGGTCGTCTATCCGGATGCGGTTTGGTATACCTATGTCGATCACGAGGATCTGGATGAAATCCTGGAAAGGCACCTGCTCAAAGGTGAGCCGGTCGAGCGGTTGATGATCTGATCCGGATGGGTGCCAGGTAATGTACAGCTGCAGTTGACTGGATAGGTTGGTCACTACGGGTTGGTTTCAAAGGGTTTTTCAAACCCTTTCGGTCGCTCATCGAAGCACTGTTAAAGGGAATTCCGATCTGGCCGCTATCCTGGTGAAGCTCGGCGGGGTTCGATCGGACGAACCGCTTTCGCTACTTACGTGAAAGCGTGAAGTCGGTTGGCTTTAGGGAGAAAAAAAGAGCCTTTGGATGGCTTATAATCTCTTGCATTACCCGAGTGATTGTATAGTATTAATAAATTAGTCTAAGTTTCCTCCCTTAATGGACTGTTTCCTATGGGATTTTGGAGTTTGCCATGACAGGTCTCGTGCGTTTCCTCACCTCGTTCTTTCTGATGTTTGTGCTTGCGGCCTGTGGGGGCGGCGTTGCAGACCTCGTTCTTTCTGATGTTTGTGCTTGCGGCCTGTGGAGGTGGCGATGCGGAGACGCCGTGGGATGGTACAGGTACAACGACAGGTGATACAGCCACCGCCACTTACACCCTTGGGAATGGCGCCGGCAGTAATTTTGATTCCGGAAAACTCAGGGTTTCAGTGACCAGTCTTTCGGCGGGTGGTACGACCTCAGTGATTGTTACGGTTGCGGATCGTACTGGAAACCTCTACCCGGACGATCTTGATATCATCTTCAGCTCCCAATGTGTGGTGAATGGGCAGGCGACCATCGAGAGCCCGGTTACCGCTACCGCGGGTATGGCGACGACCACGTACGAAGCACAAGGGTGCACGGGGTCGGACGAGATCACAGCCTATGCCACGATCGATGGGGTAACGGTTACGGCCACAGGTTACGTGACGGTCGCGGCTTCCACTCTGGGTTCCATGCAGTTCGTCTCGGCGGAGCCCGCAAATATCGGTCTGAAAGGGTTTGGCTTGGTTGAAACTTCGGATGTTACATTCCGGGTGCTGGATACAAACAGCAATCCGGTGTCGGGGCAGCTTGTCAACTTCGCATTGAACACCACGGTGGGTGGCGCCACTCTGATCAACAGCTCGGCAACAAGTGATGTGAATGGCCTGGTCACGGCAACGGTCAATTCGGGCACAATTCCAACATCCGTTCGCATTACGGCCACGTTGGTCGCCAATTCAGCCTTATCGACTCAGTCGGATGGCGTTACCATTTCTACTGGTATTTCCGATCAAAACAGTTTCTCCCTGGCCCTTTCGAATCACTCGCCTGAAGCATGGAATACCGATGGAGAAGTCGTGACAGCTTCGGTCTATGCGGCCGATCATTTCAATAATCCGGTACCGGATGGTACTGCAATCTATTTTACTACCGAAGGCGGGCAGATGGAGTCCCAGTGTCTGACCGCTGCGGGGCGTTGTTCGGTAAAATGGACAAGTTCCAATCCAAGGCCGGACAACGGCCGGGTGACCGTTCTGGCGACCATGCTGGGT
>JARRNW010000640.1:0-1966 GCA_037384565.1 Candidatus Thiodiazotropha sp. | reverse complement strand
TCCGCAACTCGTCATCCTGCGGGTACTTTAAGACATGCGTTTCCAACTCTTTGATAAAGTCAGAGTCATTGCGGGCACGATCATCGGCCTGAAGTATCGACTGACGCGAATAGGCATAGCCCTCATCTCGTAATTCCTGTTCGTCCTGAGCTTTGGCGCGTTTGCGGGGGCGATCAGGGTATTTCGCTTGCAGCCGTTGTAGCGCCTGGCGCTCATCCATGCTTCTCAGGGCTTCGAGCGCCTGATGGTTGGCTGGATCCAGTCCAAGAAGATCCAGATAGAGATTTTGAGCTTGTTGGAGCCGCCCTTTTTGCGCGGCTTTTTGCGCTGATGCCGCCAATCGGTGGGTTTTTTTCCGAATCGCCTGATCGAGCCGCTTGATGTGCCGGGTAATGTCACGATCATTGTGCGATAAGGTTTGTGCGACACGGTACCCATAGCGCGCCTGTTGTAAATCCCCGGCCTGCTCATTCTGTTTCGCGAGAGCGACCCAGTAGTCGGCAGTGCCCGTGTCTCCGGAGACGACGCGACCGGGTCTGTCGGTGGCGCATCCCGCAATCATCAGAAGAGTGATCAAACAGCCGTTTATCAGTAGTCTGTGGGCGGACATCCCCTGAGCCTGACGTAAAATGACTGCTATCGGCCAGCAGGATCCGTGACTGTCGAGCAGGATAAGCGATCGTATCGATGCGTCGATGCGGGGGAGTTTCGTAATTGCTTTCACGGCCTAACTATGATTCTTTTCCGTTATGGGTGGCGGCAGATAAACCCGGCTTATTTGTCCCGACGCGCCTGATAAGTTTGGAGTCGGCGAACAAAGGCATCCAGGTTCCTGTCTCCATAGATCATGCTGCGATGCAGGGTGTAGGGATAGGTAAACGCGGCATTGGATTCCGATTCGACGGTCAGTCCCATCACAACACCATGTTCCTTGAGAATATCAATAACCTTTTCATTGGTGGCGCCAAAAGGATAGGCATAGTAATGAGGAGTGGTCCCGAGCTTCTGACTGATCGCCTCGATCGGTGCCTCGACCTCATTATCAACCCGGTGAAGATATTGCTGTCTGGATTCATCCGCCTTTCGCCGAGTCAGGTTCGCATGGCTCTTCGAATGGGGCTGCACGCTGATCAAACCGCTGCGTTTCATGGTACGGAGTTCCCGGGTCGTCAATCCACCTCGATTCATGTAGTCTGTATAGAGAAAAATGGTCGCAGGAAACTGAAATTCCTTGAGTATGGGGAATGCCACCTTATAGATGGAGCGGTGACCATCATCGATGGTCAACACGACGGACCGTTTTGGGATGGCCTTTTCCCCTCTCAGGAAGCCCAACAGATCATCCAATGGAATCACCCGATAACCGTTGGATAAAAGATACTGCATCTGTTCTCGAAACTGACTGGCGGAGACCTCGAGTTTGCCACCTCGACCACCAAATCGGTGGTAGCAGAGTATCGGTACCGTCTGATATCCGGCAGCTTCGATTCCGGTAGGATTGAGATCGTTCAGCGGTATTACCACATGCCCGCCAGGCACCAGATCCTCCGCGCGGTTCGCATCCTCAATTACCCAGTATTTCGCCTCACTGCCGAGATAGCGTTGCGCCAGTTTCCGGGTGGATTCCCGCCCCATCTGCACCACCATAAAGGCGTCATCTCGGGCGATAACACGGCTCTGCCGGTCGATGGGGCCTGTTGCACATCCCGCCAGCATCCATACCCACGACAGGAGCAGCAGGGTGATCGATCGTTTCATCATGGCAGGCATATCATTGGGGCTACGTGGGGATAACGATACGCGGTATCATCAACGCTTGATAATGCGGGTCGCGTCGTCAATATTCTCCTCCTGATCCTGAAAGCCATTACTGAAGACCTCTCTGTCGGGCTGGGGTTTTCCTGCCACCGGTGCAACCCGGGTCTCATCGGTATCCTGCTGGGCCGGTTCTGGGGTTGGCGGCAAT
>JARRNW010000639.1:0-1972 GCA_037384565.1 Candidatus Thiodiazotropha sp. | reverse complement strand
CAAGGATTTTACCACTCTCATCAGAGCTTTTGCCCGGCTTGCGGAGCGCTCTGACCACCGATTGGTCATTCTCGGGGAGGGCCGTGCCCGTGCCCGCTTGGAAGAGGAGGTGCGCAGATTGAATCTCACACACCGGGTGCTTTTGCCCGGGTTTGTCGGGAATCCCTATCCCTACATGAAGGCCGCAAGCCTGTTCGTGCTTTCGTCTCTGTGGGAAGGATTAGGTGCTGTGATCGTTGAAGCACTTGCCGCCGGGACGCCGGTCGTCGCCACGGATTGTCCGAGTGGCCCGAGGGAACTGTTGGCCGGGCTGCCGGGGAATCCTTTGGCCGAACCGGGCGATGAGGCCGGACTGGCCGAGGCCATGGCGCGGCAGCTGGATCAACCGCCGTCCCCGGAACAGTTGCACGCCGCAGTATCGGACTACGGGCTGGAGAACAGCGTGACCCGTTATCTCGCCGCTCTGGGGGGCGGGTAACTCGGTCGGGAATTCCCGATTTGGGAACAAATGGGTTAAAGTGGTCCGCGACGCCGGACTGACCCGTCCGAATTTCAGGAAGTGCGCGACTCGCAGCAGGGTGGCGCAAAGTTACAAGGAACGATCCATGCCAATCCCCTATTTTTCCTCCCCAAGCCGTTGTCACGCCGTTGTACTATCAGGTCTGTTATTTCTCAGTGCCTGCGGCGATGGGGATGATTCAAACCAGCAATCCGCCAATTTCGATCCGGATGGCGTGCTGGATGTCACCCTCATCCGTACCGAGTACGGAGTACCCCATGCCCAGGCAGACAACCTGGAGAGTGTGGCCTTCGGCCTGGGTTACGCCTTTGCAGAAGACAACCTCTGTCTACTCGCCGATCAGGTCGTGAAATACAACAGTAAGCGATCCTTCTACTTCGGCCCGGACCAGGTGACAGGCAGTGGCGACTCCCTCAACCTGATCAATGATTTTTCCTACCTTGCCCTGGAGATCCGCACCCAGGCTGAGGACGGTTTGAGCACCCTGTCCGAACCGGTCAGGGCCATGTTGTCGGGCTATGCGGAAGGCTACAACCACTATCTGGAGGTCACGCCGGTCGAGGAACAGGATCCCCGCTGCGCCGGACAATCCTGGGTGCAGCCGATCACGGAGGAGGATCTGTTGACCTTCGCCCTGGGGGTGACCCTGCTGCCCGGCGCCGGTCAGTTTCTCGCGCCGATGTTTCTGGCCGCTCCCCCCGGTGAATCCTATCTGCCCACTGTGAACCAGGCGACCTGGGCACCCGACCGCTATCTGGGATTGGAAAAGTCTGTGTCCATGCCCAAGCTGAGAGATGATGAGCGGGGTTCCAATGGCTGGGCGCTGGGGCGTGACAAGACGGAGGATATGGGCGGCATGTTGCTGGCCAACCCCCACTTTCCGCATACCGGTAATCTCCGTTTCTGGCAGTTTCAGGTCACAGTGCCCGGGGTCATGGATGTGATGGGGGCAAGCCTGACCGGAATGCCCGGTATCGTGAATATCGGTTTCAACCGAAACCTGGCCTGGACCGAAACCTTCTCCACCGCGCAGCACTTCGTGGTCTATCAGTTGAATCTGGATACGTCGGATCCTTCGGGTATGAGTTACCGCTCCGATGGCCAGATCAAACAGATCGAACGGCGCTCGTTTGTTATCCTGGTGAATCAGGGTGAGTCGGTTGTGACCATGAGCAAGGATTTCTTCTTCAGCGATTATGGCCCGATGATTCGGGTGCCGGATCAATTGCCCTGGGGAGCGGATGCGAACGGTGGATTGAGCGCATTCAGCATCAAGGATGCCAATCGCAACAATCTGGACGTGCTGGAGTTCTGGATGGCACTCAACCGGTCCGGGGACATGACCGCGTTCCAACAGGCATTCAGGGATTACGACGGGGTGATCTTCAACAATACCATGGCGGTGGACCGGGGCGGCAACGCCTTTTACATCGATGACTCCACCGTCCCGGA
>JARRNW010000638.1:0-1975 GCA_037384565.1 Candidatus Thiodiazotropha sp. | reverse complement strand
GGGTTAGTCCAACAGACATTTATCGTCCAGCTGCGAACGGCAGATAAATGCTTATATGTTAGACCCTTGACATGAGCGAAAACGAGATCGTTAAACAACTCTACATGACGTCCTGGAGTCAGGTCTCGGATAGTGTGCAAAAACTCGTGCGCTCCGAACAAGAAGCTCAAATGCTCGTAAAGGCATTAACGCAACATCGCGGCTGGAGAGAACGAGTAACTGCGGCAAAAATTGTCGCGGCATACAAGCTTAATGAGCTTGCTCCACAGCTTGTGGCGACCTTTCATAAAGGTCCCGAATATTATACGTGTCGTGCTTTCACAAGAATGATCGCTGAAACTCTCGGTTCAGACGGAATTCAACTTCTAGGTGAAATGAGTATCGAATTGGACTATTACCCTGACCCGGTTAACTCTAGTGAAAGATCTCCTCTGACAATCTCATTTTCCGGCGTAGAAAACATAAGTGGCCTTGCTGATCTAAAAGACTTAGAAAACAATCGGTTTGCCGGCAACATCTGCTATTGGAAGCCTAAGGCCAAGAAGGGAACCACCTACATCTATTTGGCTGGCGGTGCGCTTGCAATCACCGCCAAATCACTCAAGGTCAAGGCTTATCCGACTAAAGGAAAAAGGAAGAATCTCAGGAGCTCGAAAATCTAAAATGCCTGACAAAAACATAAACTTCACGCCTACGGCGCCGGACACCCCTGGGTCGAGCCTGTTATGTTGGCGTTAGGAGCTGTGAGACTTAGTGTTTATTAAAACAATCGCAATTTGGTTTTTCGGTATAGCGTTGTTTCTCACGCTTTATGTCAGTTCAACCATGAATGCCATCCACGATGCGTATTATGTAGGAATCGATGATTTTAAAACGCCTTTCTATTTAGTGAGGCTTGCTTTGATCGTTGGGCTAATCATCGTAACTGTCTTGAGTGTAGCGGTAAAACCATATCGGGAAAGTGGCTTTCCTTTCGGCAGGTCATTGGGGATGGCCGCAATAATTTCAACATTAGTTGTTTGGGCGTTTGGGTTTGCGCCATGCATGCATGAATACGCACTCCCTCGCTCTTTAGAGAAAGTGGTCGCACACTCATTACTGTGTCCTGAATACTCGAATAGATCATATGTATGGCAAGTAATCGCAATTATCTTTGGTGCTCTTTCCTATTTCTCGGCAAACAAATGGAAGTTAAAACGCTCCTAATCGAGATAGAGGAACGTCATCCAATGTAAAGTAGAAATATTTATCAACGTATAGAGAGCATTTTCGGTGTCGCTCAGAATCGACTGGAACACTGGTCTTTCTGATTAGCCCGGTGCGCCACGGATTCATTGAGACAGCGGATGAACCAACTGATGTCTGAGAGTCGCTCCCGTCACTTCGATACCAACTCACTCAACGCATCCCACTTGGCGCGGGAGAGGTTCTGACCGGCCCGGTAGCGATCCACCAGATCCAAACCCTTGAACAGCTTTTGCCAGCGCTCAATCACCTCATCCAGGCTCCAGGCTTTTGCGGCATCGCGATCGACAAACAAGACCAGGTGATAATGATTCGACATCAGGGCATAGCTACAGCAATCAATCGAAAAACAGTCGGTAAGTTCTTTGAGCCTATCCAGTATCCACTGACGCCGATGCTCATAGCTTTTGTGAGTGAAAGGATCCGTACCACAGAGAAAGGCCCGTCGGACGCAGCGGCTCATGCAGTGGTAGTAGGAGGTATCGTCTAGGGGAATCAACGCCTTCCTGGGCTTGGGCATGACATCACTCCTTGATATCTAAAGATAAGTAAATATGCGTTGAAGGTTGGCAGATTTACCAGCCTGGCGCAACAGTTAGCTTGGGTGTCCAGGCAACTTCTTGGGTGTCCAGGCAACTTTTGTGCTTGGGTGTCCAGGCAACTTTTGGCAACTTTGCTTTTAAACAGTTGATTCAAGTTTATAGGTCATCCAACCCGGCATCCCGGGTTG
>JARRNW010000637.1:0-1996 GCA_037384565.1 Candidatus Thiodiazotropha sp. | reverse complement strand
GAAACTTGAGTTTTAACAGTCTACTGATTTGACCCCGCAAGAGGCGGGGCTTGAGTCTCCGACGGGTGGCTTTTACTTCTCAACATGCAGTTCTAAGGGCCGAAGTTTATTCGGAAAATTCCAAAATAAGCCCTCGATAGACCTCTCGAACACTCACTTGGAGAAGTTTCAATACTATACTAGGGAAACTCAGTAGGCTTTACATTGATGCTCGATGAATAACGGTGAGCAAACCGTTGAATGACAACTTCAGCTGCAATCGGGGGTCGTTTCACCAAGCGGAATGAAAACTACCAACAATCCCAATCAACTTTCTCACGATCTGCTCGATGAGATCTTCCACATCAATCCCGAGCCGATGACCCTATCCCGGATAGACACGGGACAATACATCGCCGTCAATGAGAGTTTTCTCAAAACCTTTGGTTACACCCATGACGAAGTCATCGGTCATACCGCTCAGGAACTGGGAATCTGGGAAAATCTCGAGCGGGACCGCCCCCGAGTCATCGACCAAATCCGCGAGCACGGCCATGTCTCGGACGTCGATGTGGGGTTCCTGACCAAGTCGGGAGAGACAATCCGATTCAATCTGGGAGCCACGCTCATTGAATGGGATAATGGCCCCCTGCTGTTGATTACCGGACGTAACATCACCGCCCTGCGCAAATCCGAAGCGGCGCTTCGCGCCTCGGAGGCCCGTTTTCGCGGTCTCATCGAAAACCTCCCGATCGGTGTCATGATCGTTCAGGACGGACTCATCCGCTACGCCAATCCCAGCAGTCTGAAAATGATCGATTACAGGCTCGACGAGATTCTTGGGCGCCCTTTTTCACATATGATTCATGAGGAAGATCGCGAATATGCGATGGAATTTCACGACCGCCGCATGCGGGGAGACAATTTCAGGCTGAGTTTTGATCTGCGTGTGGTTCGTAAGGGCGGAGCTATTAACGCCTGGCGTATACATACTCAGCCTGACATGTGGGAGGGTTATTTGGCAAGCCTGGTGGTCTGCACGGACATCACCGAGCAGAAGCTGGCCGAGCAGCGCCTGACCGATCTGGCACTGCACGATCAGGTCACGGGTCTTCCCAACCGAATGCTCCTTACCGAACATGTCCATCAGACCATGGCGCATATCAGCAAGGGCTTTGCTCTCCTCTATATGGACCTCGATGGATTCAAGGCAGTCAATGACTACTGCGGCCACGCTACCGGTGACCAGGTATTGAAAGAGGTAGCCGATCGATTAAACCACTCAATTCGGGATACGGACATGGCCGCACGCATCGGTGGGGATGAATTTGTCATCGTGATCCTAAACATCGATAACTACTCGATGGCACGTCAGGTGGCTGAAAATATCCGTCTGGCTCTGAACCATCCCATCCATGCATCCGCAACACCGCATCACCTGGGCGTCAGCATAGGTATCGCGCTGTTTCCCGCGGATGGGGAAAATCTCGACACTCTGATCTCCCACGCGGACGAAGCAATGTATCGGGCAAAACGGGGAGGACGCAACCGTGTCTGTTGCTATGCCAGTGATCCAAGGCCCTAAGATCGTCCCGATCACCCTTTTCAAGAAAACCGGCGTTACTAAACTCCGCCCGATACCGTACCTGGAGTTACGGGCTGTCTACTGAGACCAGACCTGAATAGACACAGTGCAAATACACCAAACGATCCATCCCTTGTTCAAATCAGCACCTCCTTTTGTAACAGAGTGTAATTAGATAATCATGAAAAACCCTCATGCCCACTCCCGACACTTAACATTACAGCCGTAAAAACAAGATGCTAGCATGAGGCAGTATGGAATCGACGCACTTTGTCCGTCGTGGAATGGTGCCGAGTACGCCGGAGACTAACTTGACGTAGATCAAAAATTCCACTCTGATAAGCGATACTTGAATCCGTGGGTTCATGTAGTAACCAAATTTATCGGAGTCGCTCACATATCTTAAGAAAGCGGCCCGTGGCATCCATGTCT
>JARRNW010000636.1:0-3328 GCA_037384565.1 Candidatus Thiodiazotropha sp. | reverse complement strand
GCTTAACCGGCTGCTGGAGGATGAAGCATTTTATCAGCAGCTCAAGTCGGCGCAGACGGCTATGGGGGAGTATCCGGTGCGCTTTGACGGGCGCGCCACAGAACGGGTAGTAGGTTTGATGAAGAAAGGGGTAGCAGCGATTCGTCAGAGAGCAACCGATGGCAAAATCAGGCGGCATTGACGCATTCCAAGGGAGTGTCAGAAATTTTGTGTAAATCCCCTGTATACTCCTAAAACTCCAACCGGTCCTCAAAGCGGATCACAAGTTGGTTGAGCACCTTCGCCCAGTCCCGGATCGGCGATGTCCATTTGCGGGTGATGTCGATGGTTGCCAGGTAAAGCAGCTTGCGAGCGGCCTCCGGTGAGGGGAAGGACGACTTGGTCTTGACCACCTTGCGCAGCTGCCGATGATAGGCTTCGACAGTGTTGGTGGTGTAGATGATGCGCCGGATTTCCGCCGGATAGGCGAAGAAGGTCGACAGGTCATCCCAGTTCTTTTCCCAGGACTTCACTGCAATAGCATACTTGTCTTCCCATTCTTCAGCCAATCGGCGCAGGTTGGCTTCAGCCTGCTCCAGGGTCGAGGCCTGATAGATGGTCTTGAGGTCAGCCACGAACGCCTTCCGTTCCTTCCAGGGAACGTAGCGCAGACTGTAGCGGATCTGGTGGATGATGCAGCGCTGGATCTGGGTCTGGGGAAAGACGGATTGGATCGCTTCCTTGAAGCCGTTCAACCCATCCACACTGGCAATAAGGATATCTTCTACACCACGTGTCTGGAGATCGGTGACGACGCTCAGCCAGAAATTCGCTCCTTCGGACCCGTCGCCAATCCAGTGCCCCAGAACGTCCCGGTGGCCTTCCAGGTCGACGCCCAGCACGACGTAGACCGCCGTGTTCTCGATTTTGCCTTCCCGGCGCAGCTTGATGTGAAGGGCGTCCAGGAAGACGAAGGGGTAGATGGCGGCCAGCGGGCGGCTCTGCCAGGCTTCGACCAGCGACCAGACCTTGTCGGTGATGGTGCTGATGGCCTGTGCTGAGATCGCCACGCCATACAGGTCATGCAGGGTGTCCTGGATGTCCCGTGTGCTCATCCCTTTGGCGTATAGTCCGATGATCTTCTCTTCCAGCTCGCTGGTGTTGCTGGCATACTTCTGGAGAACCTGCGGCTCGAAGTTGCCCTGGCGGTCACGCGGAATGCGGACCTCGGTATCCCCTTCTGAGGTGCGCACTTTCTTGCTGTAGTGTCCATTGCGGCTATTGCCCGAGTTACGCCCTTTGGCCTCATACGGCTCATACCCCAGATGGTCGGTTAGTTCGGCATCCAGCATCTGTTCAAGCGTGTTGGCAAACAGCTTCGCGAAGATCCCTTCCTTCCCGAAGAAGTCATCCATTGACTCGGCTTTTGCCAGTTCAGCCGCGACCTCTTCCGCATCGGGCATGTAGTCCTGCGGATTGGCTCGTTTACGACTCGGTTTTGATGACATTTTGTGTTCTCCCTTTTCAAAGCTTTGCATATTAGCTTGATCTGGGATTTACACAAAATCCTGGATTTTGTTGGCGAAGTCATGCTGCCGCCTGCGACGCAAGCGCCACGAAAGGCGAGACAGACCTGACAACAGGTCGCTCGCCGCGCAACCAGGCCACCGAGCGGATGACATTCAGGGCCGCTGCGGATGCCAGATGTTGCAGACGTGTGCGGGCCAGACCCCGGTAGCGTGTGCGCCGAAACCCCGTTGTTCGAACAGCCTGAGAGATCGCGCCTTCCACGCCTGCCCGCTTGGCATATAATTGTTTATATTCTTCCGTTTCCTCGCGCTCTCGCGCCGCCTGTAAGGCCTGATACTGCTCGGGCGGATAGACAGTCAGCGACCGCCCACTCTTCTCGGCAGTCGTACATCTAGCACGCAGCGGGCAATCCCCACAACTTGACAAATTGAAGGCGAAGACCCAGTTGACCGTCCCCCGGCGTGTCTGGCGCTGGTGGCAGCGGTCAGATTGTTGACCTGCCGGACAGGTAGCGACCATGTTGTCCCAGTCAATCACGAACTGCGTGTGGTCAAAAGCCTTATTGTCTTTCGCCTGCCAGGTCTTGTTGGCCGGGGCAGGTCCCACCAGGTCAATCCCGCGCTTGGAGCTGGAAACCAACAGGTCAGCTTCAATGTAGCCGCTGTCTACCAGCATGGTCTCCGGCGCCAGGTCGCGGGCTAACAAGTCTTCCTGAATGGGCTCGGCCAGATGCACATCGTGAGTTGTGGCAGGCGTTGTTTCTACCTGGGTGAGCAGGCGCGGATGGTTCGGGTCACAGGTTTCGGTCACATGGACTTTGTAACCTACCCAGGTCATATCCCGTTTGACTGTGTACCGGGCATCCAGGTCATCGGGCGACGTAATCATTCGATGCGCAGGCGGAAGACCCAGCGATTCTCTGGTTCGCCAGTAGACCCGCCCTTCTTCGAGATAAAACTGCTGAACCCAGACTTGGCGCAGCACTTCCACACTTCGTAATTCCCGCAGAATGGACGGGGCTCTTTCTTCATAGATCGCTTTCAACAGCCCATACCCGTCGGTGCCAATGGCTTTGACCAGTTCGAGCTGTTTGCCTTGCCCTTTAGGCAGTCGAAATGTATTGATGGGCTTCCCGTACCGTTTCAACCAGATGGATTCGAGCCGTGCTTCCAGCCAGATGGGTGCCATGACTGCAATCTCGTTCAATGCCCGACGCATGGCTTCCCCAACGATCTCTATCGTGTTGAGGTTTCTCACCGCCGCCAGTACATGGGTCGAGTCTGTCCGCTGCAGTTTCTTGCCCCCCAGGAGATCTTTCTCTGCGCAGCGCACCAGGATGGCGTTTACCTCTACCAGGCGGGTTCGGAACTCGCTCAAGACCGAGTAGTGGAATCCAGCATCTTCCAGTTCCAGGCCAAGCGCATATTTCCAATCGATCCGCCCTCGCACGGCATCGGCTGCCTGCCGATCGGTCAGATTTTCGACGTACTGCATCACCGTCACCAGGGCCAATTGAGCCGGGCTGATACCTGGCTGTCCAGTCCATGAAAACAGTTCGGCAAACTCCTGATCATCGAAGATGGCTCCCAACTCATCTCGCATGATCATGAGCTGTGCCCCTTTGGGGAACGCAGCCCAGGCCACTTCGCGGGTCTGAGCGGGTATCTCATGGCTTGCCTTGGGCTTGAGCATATCTGACTTCTCTCGTTTTTCTGTCAGTATACTCTGGGGACTTCGCCAACAAAATCAAGTTGGAGTGCTACATTTCACGAGTTTTTATGCATCTGGTTTTCCAAGGGCTGGTCGTGCAACTCCAGAG
>JARRNW010000635.1:0-2005 GCA_037384565.1 Candidatus Thiodiazotropha sp. | reverse complement strand
TTAAGAATATTTTCGCGTCCGGAGAAGCAGTATGGCCGGTGTGGACACTAAGCAAATTCTTGATATCTTTATGCCAAGGAACACAATGCTGTCGTTGGCCGTCAACAGTCAATCCCATGAAGCGCGAGGTTTGCAATGAGCATTCTGCAAGCCAACCGGCAACTGCGGATCAAAACGCCTTTGGGTGCAAACAAGCTGCTGTTGTTCCAACTTCAGGCGGTTGACGAACTGGGTCGGTTATTCGAGTATCAGGCCGATTTGCTGAGCGAGGATGACGCCATTGTCCTGGATGACTTGCTCGGCCAGCGGGTGGATATTGAACTCGGGCTGACCAGCGGCGGCTTGCGTCACTTCAACGCCTTCGTCAGCCGCTTTACCCAGGTAGGTGTGGTCGGTGACCTGTTTCACTACCAGGCTGTACTGAATCCCTGGCCCTGGTTCCTCACGCTCACCAGCGATTGCCGCATCTACCAGAACCTCACGGTGCCGCAAATACTCACCCAGATATTCAACGACAACGGGTTCAGCGACTTTGAGCTTCGCCTGAGTGATAACTACCGTGTGTGGGAGTATTGCGTGCAGTTCCGTGAGAGCGACTTCGATTTCATCAGTCGTCTCATGGAAGAAGAAGGCATCTATTACTTCTTCAATCACACACCGGGTAAGCACATTTTGGTGCTGTGCGATGAATACAGTTCACACGCACCCCTGAGTGGGGGTTCGACGCTCACCTTTCATCCACATCCCGGAGCCGCTGGGCAGCGGGGACAGGATATCGTGACCGGTTGGCGCGCAAGTAAATCCGTTCGTACAGGCCGTTATG
Source organism: Candidatus Thiodiazotropha sp. (assembly GCA_037384565.1). Classification (GTDB taxonomy): domain Bacteria; phylum Pseudomonadota; class Gammaproteobacteria; order Chromatiales; family Chromatiaceae; genus Thiodiazotropha. Next base: position 1,182 of record JARRNW010000635.1, on the reverse strand, counting down.
CGCACACCGATTTTGATTTCGAAAAGCCCCGGGCAGAACTGCTGGTCAGCGCTCCGGTGCCCCGGGGTCACCCCCATGGGGATTACGAACGCTTCGACTATCCGGGAAGTTATGTGCAGGTTGCCGAGGGTGAAACCAGTGCCCGGCACCGCATCGAGGCGCTGCAGGCCGAGCATGAACAACTCGAGGGTGAAGCGGATGTGCGTCACCTCAGTGTCGGAGGGCTGTTCAATCTTACTGGACATCCGAGAGGCGACCAGAACCGGGAATACCTGGTCACCCAAACCCGTATTGCGCTGAAGGCCGACCCCTACTTGGCTGGTCCCCTGGTCAACCTGGGTGAGACCTACGCCTGCGATTTCACCTGTATTCCCAGTAAATCGGGCTATCGAAGTTTGCGTACAACCCCAAAACCCCGGGTGGACGGCCCTCAGACCGCGGTTGTGGTCGGCCCCAAGGGCGAGGAGATTTACACCGATAAATATGGCCGGATCAAGGTGCAGTTCCACTGGGATCGCTACGGCGAGCGCAACGAAAACAGTTCCTGCTGGGTCCGTGTGGCTCAGGTCTGGGCGGGTAAGAACTGGGGCGCGATGCACATTCCCCGGATCGGTCAGGAGGTGATCGTTGAGTTTCTCGACGGGGATCCCGACCGGCCGATCGTCACCGGCGCGGTCTACAACGCCGAACAGATGCCTCCCTGGAACCTGCCGGGTAATCAGACCCAGTCGGGCATTCTGAGCCGCTCCAGCAAGGGGGGATCCCAGTCCAACGCCAATGCGATCCGCTTCGAAGACAAATTGGGCGAAGAGCAGCTCTGGCTGCATGCGGAGAAAGACCAGCTTGGCGAAGTGGAGAACGACGAGACCAAATGGGTTGGCAACGACCGGACCAAGAAGGTCGACGGCAACGAAACCATGACCATCGGGCGCAACCAGACCCTCAGCGTTGGGGGCAACCAAACCGAGACGGTGGGTCAGGCCAAGATGGAGAACATCGCCCTGGCGAAATCCCTTGGCATCGGGGCTGCTTATCAGATCAGCGTCGGCGGAGCCATGAACACCTCGGTGGTGCTGGGTCAGGGCGAAGAGATCGGACTGGCCAAGGAGGTGATGGTTGGAAGCCAATACAACGTCACGGTCGGCGATACCTACGCGCTGGGCGCGAAAAACAGTATCGACT
>JARRNW010000634.1:0-3387 GCA_037384565.1 Candidatus Thiodiazotropha sp. | reverse complement strand
CAACCAATGTGCGGTAACTCTTCGGCATATCGGTCAATGGGATGGCCGGTGAGGTAGAGTCCGAGGGTCTCCTTTTCACCCAGTAGGCGCTGCTCCTCCTCCCACTCGTCCACATCGTCTGGGATGACCTGGGCATGACTGGCCTCTGCTGGCTGGGGCTCGCCCATGCCAAACAAATCGTTCTGTCCCATGGCCTGCATCGCGTGGTGCTGCTCGGCGAGTTTCAACGCCAAGGGCAGTTGTAACATCAGGGTGGCCCGGTTGGCCCCGAGGCCATCCAGGGCTCCGGCGCGGATCAGGGATTCGAGCACCCGGCGGTTGACCTTGCGCATATCGATGCGGCGGCAGAATTCGAAGATATCCTGGAAGGGACCCTGCGCGTTGCGCTCCAGAATAACCGCCTCGATGGCGGACTCCCCGACCCCTTTGATAGCCCCCAGGCCGTAGACCACGGTACATTCATCCGAGGCGGTGAATTTGTATTCCGAAAGATTGACCTGGGGGGGCTCAACCTTGAGTTTCATACGCCGGCACTCCTCGATCAGGGGAACTACCTTGTCGGTGTTGTCCATGTCGGCGGAGCAGACCGCTGCCATGAAGGCCGCCGGATAGTGGGCCTTGAGCCACATGGTCTGGTAGGAAACCAGGGCATAGGCGGCGGAGTGGGATTTGTTGAAGCCGTAACCGGCGAACTTCTCCATCAGGTCGAAGATGTAGGTGGCGGTCTGTTCCTCAACCCCCCGCTCTACCGCGCCCTTGCGGAAGATCTCGCCCTGTTTGGCCATCTCTTCGGGCTTTTTCTTGCCCATGGCGCGACGCAGCAGGTCGGCGCCGCCCAGGGAGTAGCCGGCCAGCACCTGGGCAATCTGCATGACCTGTTCCTGGTAGAGGATGACTCCGTAGGTGGGCTTGAGGATCGGCTCCAGATCCGGGTGGGGGTAAGCCACTTCGGCGCGTCCGTGCTTGCGATCGATGAAGTCGTCCACCATGCCCGACTGTAGCGGCCCGGGTCGGAACAGAGCCACCAGGGCGGTGATGTCTTCGAAGCAGTCCGGCTGGAGCTTTTTGATCAGCTCCTTCATGCCCCGGGATTCCAACTGGAACACCGCTGTGGTTTCGGCGCTTTTGAGAAGTTTGAACGAGGCCTCGTCGTCCATGGGAATGGCGCTGATATCCACAGGTTCTAGTCCCTGACGGGCGCGCTCCCCATTCACCGCCTTGAGTGCCCAATCGACGATGGTCAGGGTACGTAGTCCCAGGAAGTCGAATTTGACCAGACCGACCTTCTCCACGTCGTCTTTGTCAAACTGGGTCACCAGACCCTCGCCGTTGGCCTCGCAGTAGAGCGGGGTGAAGTCGGTGAGCAGTCCCGGGGCGATGACCACGCCACCGGCATGTTTACCCGCGTTACGCGCACAGCCCTCAAGCTTTTTGGCCATCTCGATGAGTTCACCCACCTCCTCGTCGGTCTCGAAGGCCTGTTTCAGGTCGTCGCTCTCCTTCAGGGCTTTATCCAGGGTCATGCCGATTTCGAAGGGGATCATTTTAGCGACCCGGTCGGTAAAACCGTAGGGATGCCCCAGTACCCGGCCCACATCACGCACTACCGCCTTGGCTGCCATGGAGCCGTAGGTGATGATCTGAGATACTGAATCCCGCCCGTAACGCCGCGCCACATAGTCGATGACCTGATCCCGTTTATCCATGCAGAAGTCCACGTCGAAGTCGGGCATGGAGACACGTTCCGGATTGAGGAAGCGTTCGAACAGCAGTTCCAGGGCGATGGGGTCCAGGTCGGTGATCTTGAGCGCGACGATCAGAAAGTAGCCGGGAAAACCCATGCTGTTGATCACGTCCAGCTCGATCTGCAGACGCTCGTCGTAGACCTTGCGTTGTTCGGCAAAATCGGCAGCGTTCTCGTCAAAGAGCTTGCGCAGTCGCCATTCGAGGCCCTTGCGGGACTCCTCTTCCAGGAAGGCCTCGATGGTCATCCCCTCGGGGATCGGGAAATCGGGCAGGAAATTTTTCCCAAGGGTCAGCTCGATGGTGCAGCGCTTGGCGATCTCGACGCTGTTCTGCAGGGCCTCCGGAATGTCGGAGAACAGCGCCTGCATCTCTTCCGGGCTGCGCAAATATTGTTGATCGCTGTAGTTTTTCGGCCGCCGGGGGTCGTCAATGGTCCGGCCCTCGTGAATGCACACCCGCACTTCGTGGGCATCGAAATCCTCGGCCTGCAGGAAATGGGTGTCGTTGGTCGCCACCACCGGCACATCGAAATCCGCCGCCAGGGCAACGCTCTCATGCAGACAGCGCTCCTCATCCGGGCGGCCGGTGCGGTGCAACTCCAGGTAGTAGCGGTCACCGAACAGCTCCAGCCAGTGACCCAGCAGTTTCTCCGCCAGAGCCCGGTTACCCGCCAGCAGGGCCTTGCCCACATCGCCCTGACGCCCGGCGGACAGGGCGATCAACCCGTCGGTATTGCCTGGCAGCCAGTCCGGCTCGATCAGCGGACGTCCCAGGTGCTGCCCTTCCCGGTAACTACGTGAAACCAGACGGGTGAGATTGTTGTAGCCCACCTGGTTCTGCACCAGCAGCACCAGGCGGTGCGGCGTGTTGATGTCGTCCGGATTGCGAATCCAGGCATCCACCCCGGCAATGGGTTTGACACCAGCTGCCCGGGCCGCCTGGTAGAAACGCACCAGGGCGAACATGTTCGATTGATCGGTGAGCGCCACCGCCGGCATGTCGAGCTCCGCCACCTGTTTGACCAGGGGCTTGACCCGGACCAGCCCGTCGACCAGCGAGTATTCCGAATGAACGCGTAGATGAACGAAACCCGCTGTCATATCTCACCAGTGATGCTCTTGGAGTCGTCTATTCTAGCGCGATTGGGACTCAAAATTTGAGTCCGCGATAGGTTTTCGTCATTCTGGCGTATCCTGGAGAAGTGGTGCCTGGATGCGCTGTTTAGGAACCTGAGGATAACATCCCGGATAAGCGCACCATCCCGCCTTCTGGTTCCCGGCATGCGCCGGGATGACGGTGTTTTTAAGCTTGAGTAAGTACCAGTGGGATGAGGGGGGTTTTGGTTTAAGTCGGTTTCATAGGACTGGGATGGAGCGGTGAATGGAGGGCATCTTAAATTCAGGATTCTTCCAACAATCGGCGCACTGGGCCAAAGGAACGCCGGTGAATCGGTGAGACCCCCAGGGTCTCCAGCCCGGCCAGGTGAGCCTTGGTGGGATAGCCCTTGTGTTTGGCCAGGCCATAACCCGGATATTGCGTATCCAGCGCCACCATCTCACGATCCCGGGCCACCTTGGCGATAATGGACGCGGCGCTGATCGCCTCGATCAGCCGGTCACCCCCCACGATCGCTTCCACCGG
>JARRNW010000633.1:0-2015 GCA_037384565.1 Candidatus Thiodiazotropha sp. | reverse complement strand
ATCCAGTCCGCTGGTGTGCGTTCGATGGCGGCGGTCACACCCCGGCGCCAGTGGATGGGACCAACTCAGCCTACGGTGGCGGCGACGTCACCTGGACCAAGTCAGAGGTGTGGGATTTCTTCACGCAATTTTAAAGCGTCAGCAGAACGGTGTTGACGCGATGAATCAGATGCGTTGACGCCTGAGACCTTGATGGGGTCAGAGTAAATTTACTCTGACCCCGTTCGGTTAAGAATGCCAGCCCAGGACAGGCCCCGTCTAAATGTATGATTTGTATAGGACACTACACTAGGATCAGCAGGGAACGACCGATACACTCGAAACCGAGTCTGTGATGAACGTCAAAGTTATCAAGCTTCCGTACATGATACATATTGGAACTGATGCTGATGTTTGTGATACAAAAATTTTAAATTAGCCTATCTGGAATCAGTAATTGGGAATCTCATTGAGTCAAGAAAAAATTATGCCAATGAGTGGTTGTCTTGGGTGTAACCATCGCCAATCTGATGAGATTTCTGCTCGGGACGTTTCATGCTACCCGTCATCGGTAGTTACAGGACTATCTGAATGAATTTAGCTATCGCTTTATTCGGCGCTTCTGGGAAGGGGAAATTCCCAATAGCCTCTTACGGCTATGCGTGGAGCATCGGCCCATCACATGCAGTTGAACAAATAAGTTAGATCAGAGAATTTTTTATGAAAAACAAATTACTTATTTTATTAATCATGGCAGTGATTTTTCCTGTCAATGCCTTTGCGTGGCTGGGGATGCCAACTCCTATGTTACATGTGGAAGGTCGTTACCTGAAAAACCCCAATGGAGAGAATGTTACATTACGTGGGGGATGGATGCAGCCAACGTCTAGCTGGTTTAGTGGCCAGGGAAGATGGTTTAGGGATCCGTCAGATTGGACCAATCCGGATGATGTTGCGGGCATGCTGAACTATTTGAATGAAGCCGCAGACCTTTTGAGCGACCCCAGCCCGAGATATGGTAGAGACCACGGGTGGTATGCCACCTTTGTGCGTGTCAATACCGATGCAATCGGCGGTTGGACACAAGAAAGGGGACTGGTTGACCGGACACAATTCAACGCCTGGATACAGAACTTTATTGTGCCTTACGCCAACCATCTAAAGTCTCGTGGCCTCTACCTGATTCTTAGTGCGACCGGTCCCGTTAACACACCGAATAACGGGGCACATAATGCAGGTAGAACAGAACAGGAGCGCCTGCGTACGTTCTGGAGTACCGTCGCCAACGCTCCGGGGGTGAAAAACGCCGACAATATTATGTTCGAGCTCATGAACGAGCCGGTTGATATTGAATCCTCTCCTGGCAATGGCGACTGGGGCCACGCTCAGTCGAAATACTTCAGCGCATTTAGAGACTGGATTCAACCCGTTATAGACGATGTCCGGAATACAGGTGCAAATAATGTTATATGGGTGTCGACTCTTGAGTGGCAGGGTTCACCTCAACAACACGCAGAGTTTCCTTTTAGATGCACCAATTGCGGTATTGCAGCGCACTATTATCCGGCTTATGGCGGTTGTTACGACAATTCCGATTGTCATAACAGGTTATGGAACAGAAATTACAAACCGGCTACCGATAAATGGCCAATGATTATTACCGAGAATTTCTGGTTTCCGGAAGATGTATCCGGTGGGCTTGCCAAGGGGAGTACAGCAAACTATGGCAATACCCTAAAGGCCAACATGGAGAAGGAAGGTAACGTCTCTTATATGATCGGATTTATAGGAGACCTGATTGATGTTGACAATGCGCGGCCTAACGATACTAACTTGACCTCAAAGGAAGGTGCGGAGGCCGCTTTTGAATGGTGGTACCAGTCTAATTCACAGTCTACTTCTTCATGTTCACCATCAACCATTACCCCGTACGTACAGGTCGACGATGGAGATTGGCAACAAACGGCAAGTGTCACAGTAGATTCTGGCGCAAAAGTTAAATTTGGTCCTCAACCTATTGAAGGCACCTCGTGGTC
>JARRNW010000632.1:0-2021 GCA_037384565.1 Candidatus Thiodiazotropha sp. | reverse complement strand
CTCAACCCCTCGGTCCGCTTTGACCGGTTCTACGACCGGATCGCCCTGCGTTTTTTCGCCCGGGGTCTGGGGGCGGACCCGCACCAGTTGCGCACACGTCCCTACGAGTCCTACGTTCTGTCCATGGCCACCGCGGTCCGGGACTCCCAATATCTCGATAAGGTCTGCCTGTTTGGAGTGGATGCCCGTTACGACGAGCGGGGCCGCGAAGTGGCGCGTAACAACACCGTCTGCGCCCGCAACCGGGACGTGGTGGCGGTAGCCCGGCGATTTCCCGATCAGTTCATCCCCTTCCTCTCGGTCAACCCGCGCCGGCCCGATGCCCTGGAGCGAATCGACGCATTGGTCGCCCAGGGTTGTCGCGGCGCCAAGTTCCTGCAGAACTACTGGGGCGTTGACCTCAACGACCCGCGCTGGATACCGTACTATGAAAGACTCAAGGCACATGGACTGCCACTGATCATCCATGTCGGCAGCGAGTACAGCATCGAGTCTCACCCCGCCTATGAACGCATCAGCATGCTCGACCTGCCGCTACAGACTGGAGTCACGGTGATCGCCGCACACATGGGACTGGGTCGGTTCAACGACAAACTGCGCCCCTGGCGCAATCTCTCCCGGGATCCCCGACATTTCGACGAGGACTACCACCGCATGCTGGAGATGCTGGCCACGCAGGACAATCTCTACGCCGACATCTCCGCCATACTGGCCCCCCTGCGCGCCCGGGCATTGCGCCACCTCTCACAAAAGCAGCAGGTACACCACAAACTCTTATTCGGCACCGACTATCCGGTCCCCTTCGGCATCCGCTACAACAGCTACGATCTCAGCCGTGTACAACGCCACAGGATCGCCCAAATCAGCAACCCTTTCGATCGCTACACCTCGGTGATCCTGGAGTATTTTCCCGAAGACCACCCGCTTTACACCAACCACAAGCGGATTCTGAATCCGAGACACGACAGCACGGATATCGATCAGGTTGTTGAAAATTGCGTAAATTTGCGGTGATTGATGCACATTAGCTCAGTATCGAAACAGACCCTCACCTTGAATATCGTCCTTAATAACGGGTATCGAATGTTGCTTGAGACGATTGTTTTCAATCGCAATCAACACACCATCCCAAAAAGCGACCCTTGCCTGAACCGCCAATTCCGCTGATTCGATCGCCTCGCGAACCTTTTGCGCATCTCCGTCACAAAGTTGATTGAGCAACTTTAATGACATGGGGGCATGATGATCCTCATCCAGATGAATATGCCGATTGAGATAATAGTGGAAACCGGGCGCATCGACTTCGGATACACCAATCACCCTCAGAATCGAACGAAACATACAAGGGATGACATGCTCACGACCAAGCGCAAGTGCCGCGGCAACCCGATGCGGCTCGTCCGTGTCGAGAAAACTGAACGTCATACCATTAAAATCCCTTGCTGGTTCGGGAATCGCGGCGGTATGCAGCGCCGTCACAACACCCCGTCGCTTTACGATTTCAACAAACGTCTCTACCACGCGCACGTCCGCATCGATCTCTCGCATAGCCTGACAATAAAGCTGGAAATGGCTCGAAAAAGTACCCGGCACCAGACCCCGGTCGGACTCCTCTTCCAGAACCAGTTCGTTAATGAAGCGTTGCAAGGTCACATTCCCCCTCGGGTACCAAGGGGAACCACTGGGCGCCAGGGCCGACTGAAGATATTTCACAAGTGACATGAAATCCCAGACGCTGAAAACATGGTGCTCCATGAAGCAACGAAGATCCTGTTCATTTTGAACAGCAGAATATACCGGGTGACTCTCCAGGGTCTGTTTGAAAGAAACGATCAATTCATCAGGTATCGTGAACATTATGCGTCCTTCCTTTTTTCAGCACTTGTGTTTTAGGTGTCGAAAATTCTCACACAACCGCCATGAAAATCATACCTATAGAATTAAACGGGAACCAAGCCGAGCCCTATCACAGAAAACAACGGACCGAGCATTCATTGAGGTATCTCGTAAAGTGATACAGC
>JARRNW010000631.1:0-2035 GCA_037384565.1 Candidatus Thiodiazotropha sp. | reverse complement strand
TGCTATAAAATTTTCCAAAATTATATCTCGTCCATGAAAATCAGTCTAAGCCTGAAGTAAATATTGACCGATTTCATGGCGGCATTTACCACAGGGAATGATTATCATGGATCCATTCGAACATAAGTTGTTTGTTTTGCATTTGAATGATGAACACCTGTCTCTGCAAACCATGGTGCCTGGAACCGTCGATGAGCATGACGAGTTGTGCAGACTGGAGGAGAAAGGCCTTGCCAAATTATTGGTAATCGATTCCTCATCCAGTTTTATTTTTCATAAGTCATTCATTCAAAAGATCATTAACACGATATTATCTGTTGATAATCCGAATTTAGAAATTGTCGATTGCTCTCAAAACAGCCGCAGAATACTCCAGATCAAAGCCTCGAATATCCGTGTTCGGGAAGTCAGATTATCTTCAGAAAAGCATGAGCAATTAATGTGTGAAGGCAGTGTTCGTTCTGGTGCGGTTAAAAAACACTGTTTTTCGCTTTTCGGAAAACTCAACATTTTTAAATCACCTGCGATCAGTGGCGCAAACTGCAAAGGGTAGCGATCTGCCACTGTATGTCGTGTAACCCATCGTTTGGCTTCAAACCATCTTTAGGCACAATATTTTCGATCATGAACTGGGTTCCCCGCTATAGCATTAGTGAGAAACTTCTTGCGACTATTCGGACGATTGGAGAAGCGTATGGCGAGTTTAGGACGTTTCCCGCGACCGATACGGCCATGGCGGAATGGCAGTTGCAAGCTCAAACCTTGTCTGCTCAAGTATTTACCTGCAATGCCCTGTCTTTGAGTGAGATCAGGCGTAGATTTCAAGGTGATCATACAGACCTGTCCAGAATCGAGGTAAAGGCACTCAACTACCAGGAGACTCGGCAAATATTGTTTCGGTCTGTCAGGAACGGTAGCTTTGAGTTGAATCTCGATCTATTGGATTGGCTTCTAGCGAGGTTTCGGGAAGGGCTGGGGTGTCGACCGAAATCGGATATCGCGGATGACCGCGTTCGGATCTCCGTATTGCTAAGTGGTATCAATTGCCACATAAGGATGATCGACCCGGTGATTCTAGCGGGTCTTTTTCATCGACAGATGGTTTTGCAGGGGTTTAACCAGGGTGGCAGTGGTCAGGCGATTCACCTCCTGACCGCTGCGCTGCTGGGTAAAGCTGGGCTGAGTGTATTTGAGTTGTTAAGTATCGAGTCCTACTTCCAGCTTGATACAGACCGTTATTGGAAGGCGCTTGGCGCCACATGCGGTGAGCCCAGATCGAGAGCGGGTGGCGATAGTACCGAATGGCTGGAGTATTTTGCGGAAGGTGTTCTGCATGAACTGCGTCGTATTACCCGGGAGTTCTCAAAACAGGCTGCGGTCAGGCCTCTGTTTGAACCGCATTATCAACAGATTATCGATTATTTGGAAAGACAGGGCAGTATTTCTCCTCGAGAATATGGCGTCATATCATCACGCGGTTTTCAAGCGCTTTCGCATGATTTCGATAATCTTGTCAGGCTGGGATTGATCGAATCCAAGGGGCAAGGGGCGGGCCGCTACTATGTTCTCGCTTAGTTAGAGTGCTGAACGACTTTTTGGATCAATCAGGTCACGGTGATTCTCTCAACCGTCATCGGCGTTTATCTCGCTACCTCCGAAAAGCTCAGAAGCGCGGTCGATTTCCACTATCTCACGACCCTGGAGAAAAAGTATTACACGCCGAACGCCTTGCGTGAGGAACTGACTGGCAACAATAAATTGATCGATCAATATTTGTACAAGCGCTTCAACAAGGACGACCAGGGAAATATCGTCTCATACAGCAGTATCGGCGCAATACCCGGTCTGAACTCGTTCGTATGGAAAACCCTGCAAAATACCTCCGATACACGAGATTTGCCCGTAGATACCCTGCAGGATGCCAACCGATACTATTTAGGGCTCTCGGGCCTGATCAGGAAGCTGTCTTACAGCCATGGTCAGTATTTATCTGCCGGGTGAATAAATACCTCTACTTCACCCTTGATACCCAGAG
>JARRNW010000630.1:0-3088 GCA_037384565.1 Candidatus Thiodiazotropha sp. | reverse complement strand
TGAATCCGTGGCGCGCCGGGCCAATCAGGAAGACCGGTGTTCCGGTCGATTCTGGGAGGGACGCTTCAAATCCCAGGCCCTGCTGGACGAGAAGGCACTGGCAGCCTGTCTGGCCTATGTTGATTTGAATCCGGTACGCGCGAAAATGGCTCAAACAACGGAAACCTCAGAGTACACCTCAATCGCAGAACGCATCACTGCGGCAAGAGCGAGCGGAGAAGGGAGTCAAACTCAAAAGGATGCAGACCAACCCGCGCATCTGCTGCCGTTCGTAGGGAACCCCCGGAAAGAGATGTCCAAGGGACTGCCCTTCAAGCTCACGGATTATCTCGAGCTGGTTGATTGGACCGGTCGTATCCTTCGAGAGGATAAGCAGGGCTACATAGCTCAAGAAATCCCCCCGATCCTGGAGCGCCTGCAAATCGACCCACAACACTGGGGTTACCTGACGAAGAGTTTTGAAAGTCGATTCAAAGGCCTGGTCGGTACGGCCTTCGCTCTCAAGCAGGCTTGTCAAAATCTTGGGTATCGAAGAAGTCCCGGAATGTCAGCCTGTCAGCAGTTACTGACATAGTCTAGACACTAAACCTCATACCCTCGAGGGCCGATCTGCGATTGCAGAGAATTGCTTTCGATTGTTTGTCAGAAAACCCGTAAGAATCGATCAGCTAAATCGCTTGTAGAGAGAAAAATCGGCTTGAATTGCCTTGGACCTTTAGTCGTACACCGAAAAATGCTCTCTACTATATATGTGGATAAATAATTCTCCTTTACTGTGGATGTCCTGTTATTCCCCTCCTTTACTGTGGATGTCCTGTTATTCCCCTTCCTGTTATTCCCTCCTGTTATTCCCTTTGGAAGTTATTGTGTTTACTGAAGAATAGAGGCTGGCAGATGGATATTTTATTAATAACGGCTAATTTAAGGCTACGTTAGGGCTTATTATTTAGTTGATTTACGGCTAGTTATCGGCTAATTTAAGGCTATGAGTTGGACACCTAAATACACAATAAGCAACAAACTTCTCTCGACGATCCGTGAAATAGGGGAATCGTTGGGAGAGCTTAAATCATTCCATCTGAGCGATCAGGATTTGGCCAGGCTGGAGATCGAGGCGAGGGAGTTATCATCCTATGCTTCCACCAGTATTGAGGGGAATCCCTTACCGCTCACCGATGTGAAGCGTCTTCTTAAGACGCGAAAAGAGCATGTGCGAGATACGGAGCGGGAGGTGCTGAATTACAATGCTGCGCTGCAAACTCTTTATGCCGATGTGCGCTCGGGTCAGTTCAAGCTGGATATAAAAACACTTGAGAAAATTCAGGGGCAGGTAGTTCATGGATTAATCGACAACCCTGCACATTGTGGCGCTTTGAGGAAAGCACCTGTCATTATTCGTAATCCTCGAAAAATTGACGAGATTGTTTTCATACCCCCTGAAAGCAAAGACGTTAGAAAGCTCACCGGTGATTTATTAAAGTTTATTGAAGGTAATATCGGGAAGATCGATCCGATTATTCTGGCCGGTATTTTTCACCGTCAATGCGTGATTATTCACCCCTTCATTGATGGCAATGGCAGAACAACAAGGTTGCTAACCACCGCTATTTTGGGGAAGGCAGGCCTTGACCTGTTTGAGATATTCAGCTTTGAGAATTATTACAATCGCAATATTACGCGCTACTTTAACGCGGTGGGGCTTGAAGGCGATTACTATGATTTGAAGGATGATATAGATTTCCGTAGCCTAGCATCGAGAAAGCTGGATTTTGATAAGCTGGTTAAGATGGGCCTTATTGAAACAAAAGGTACCGGACGTGGCACTTACTATGTAAGGGTTTCTTAAAACGTCCGCTTTTGGCCGGCAACAGACATCAGGTTCGGAAGTGTATGATGATTGATACCGACCCGAGAGCAGACTCAATGACAGAATCTGGCGAGTCTTATCCGATAGATCCATCTGCAAATACAGTATTCCCAACACGCTCCCCTTGCATAACACTTTTCAATTACCCATGCTGTAGTGGCATAGTGAATCTGACCACCTGATTCCGGGTGATATCATCACCCTTGACGAAAAGCAGGTGACAAAGTAACGAAATCACGAAACAAGCGTGCGCAACTTTAGATAAAAGGTTTCCTCAAGCAATCCGGGGGCGGCTTGGCCTCAACTCGAGGACAAAACTGCCGATACCGGATGTGATTGCTCGTTTTCGAGCCAAAATCTCAATCCGCACTGCCGCCTACCTGGATCACAGCGATGGCGCCCTCCAGACGGATCGACAGTGCCCCAACGATGTGATTGCTCGTTTTCGAGCCAAAATCTCAATCCGCACTGCCGCCTACCTGGATCACAGCGATGGCGCCCTCCAGACGGATCGACAGTGCCCCAACATCGGGGGGATTAGAATGTTTGTTGACCACGACAGCATGCCGGCGGTCGTGCAGAGCACGATCGGACAAATCGAGCTGTTTTCCCGTCGCGTCTGGCTGAGCTTTGCCGCAATCGCCGTCGTTTCGCTCGCCGCGGCCCCGTTTATCGGCTGGGCCAGCCTGCTAACGCCGGTTGTTCTCCTGCCTGTCATACTTTTCGTCACGAAGTTCCTGAGTGCGAGCAGGAAACGGGTGGAAGAGATCCGCGAGGTAGCAGCGGAACGCGAACAGTTTTTCATGGGCATCGTCGATTCCTGTGAACAACCGTGTTCCGTGACGGCGATCGGCAACTCGAACGACAAGGAATGGCGTTGGCTGTATGTCAACGACCCAGTTCGGAGCGCCTTCAACAAGCCATTGTCAGAGTTTCTAGACAAAAGTTGCTACCAATGGGGTGCCAACATCTGTAAGACTGAGAACTGTGGGCGCGAATGCCTGTCGGCAGGTAAGCCGGAAACGAAGTTCGAACAGGATTTCGGAGCCGGGCTGAACCACTTCCGCGTATATACGAAAACGATCAATGACCTTGATGGGAACCCGGCCTACGTCGTCGAATGGGTTGATCCAAACGAAGAGGTCAAATACCAACTCTTCAACGCAGTAGACAACGTCACCGGTCTTTCGAGCCAAAGCTCCGAAGCCACGTCGACGGTCG
>JARRNW010000629.1:0-4411 GCA_037384565.1 Candidatus Thiodiazotropha sp. | reverse complement strand
CGGGCGAAATACCAGGCCATGGACTCTCCCAGGGGAAACAGTCCCAGGTTGAGGCCTTCGATAAACAGGCTGAGTCCAAGCAATACCAGCAGTGAGCCGAACAACAGGCTACCGATATTGGGTATCGGTTGTTGAAGCACGACAATCTGGAAAAAAGCGATGACAATGAAAATCGGGACAAGATCGCGAAAACTGCTTAAAAGTGATGCGAAAAGTCGCCGAAATAGTTGCATATGCGATTAATGGGCCGGAAATGTATTTGCATCCATCATGGATGAACCTTAACCCAGATCGAGAGAGACATCCATGGCTGTCTGGGGGGTGTCAGGGGGAATTTTCTACCTCGAACGCCTTGCGGATTTCTCCTAAACCCATAGCGATCATTACCCTGACGATGGGGTGATGGATTAGGTAACCCACAACTTGGCCCAAGGGTCCGTATAATGGCAAAGCAACTTGCCTTCCACCGGCGGGTCAAAGATTTCACAGACGTTTAATTCGAAACGATGTTCGGATTTTTCGTCGCAGCCTGTAAAATAGGCGGGTCTGGGGTTGAAATACGCGGAGTTTAGTTCCTGAGTTTCAGCTTGTTTCGATCGGACATATGGCTTGTGTGAAGCGGACACAGGATGCGTCCGATGAATTCTAATTTATTGATTGTTCAGATACCTGGTGCTAATTTTGAGTAATGTACCGGGTATGGATGCCCGTCGATTCACGGTCACCTCTGGATCTTTTGTGAGGTCAATCTCAGACGTGTTTTCAGGGCTGACTTAGCCTTGTATCAGATGCAAGTAAACAAGTAAAAGGGACGCGTCGGCGTCGCCTTGGGTTAATTGCAGGGATTTCAAGTGACGATAGATGCAAAGGCAAGACAACATCATTACTTTTGGCTCAGCTGTGCCACGTCAAAGAAACATTACGCTTGATATCAGCGGGCGTCGGATTGCGGCTGAGTGCCGGAATCTAATCATCAAGACCTTGCCCAGGCTGATGACCGATTTGTTCGAGAATCTCGATGATTCCCTCTATGAGATGGCCGATAAATCGGACAACAATACCCTGCAGAATGTCTATTTCGATTCCATGCGTGAGTTGCGTAAGCAACGCGCCAAGATCGATCGCAGTTTCAATCAGGAACTGCTGCGCGCCTATGACCGATTCTGGGAAACCGGTGAAGTCACCGTCAACCAGCCGACCCTGGACGATCTCAGTCGTGACACCGAAATGTCTCTGGTGGACGATGATGACCTCGAGGAGTCATTGGCGATCACCAACATGGTGAGCAAATCCGAAAACCGGTTCTCCCGGGAACTCTATGCCTTGGGGCAGCGCTTTTCCATGATTCTCTGTTCAGGACAACTGGATGAAGAGTTGGCCCGGAAAACCCCGCTGGATCCGGGGGTCGTGTGTAATGCTTTCCGGTTTGCGATGAATGATGTGGCGGTGGAGTTGCCGGTCAAGCTGGTGGTCTACAAACTCTTCGATCGCCATGTGATGCATTACATCGGTGGGCTCTACGACGAGATCAACCTGCTGCTGGGGCGCGCCGGGGTGATTCCCAAGCTGACACCGAAGGTGCGACGCAATCCCGTTGCGCCGAGTCTGCGCGGGGAGGGGGGCGACAGCTACCTCGCGAGTGATTCATCCTATGCCAGCAGTTCCTCCATGCTTGCGGGGTCTAGCAGTCAGATGACCCCCCATGAGGAGGTACAGGCGGAGATCTTTGCCACCCTTCAGCAGCTGTTGGGTGTACGACGTGCGGGTTCGGGCAGCAGCATGCTGAGTTCGAGCATGATGCTCTCCACCCCTCGGAGCAATGTTCCGGTCGTGGATACCGGTGAACTACTCGGGGTGCTGTCGGCGTTGCAACAGTCCAATGTGGTGATGCTGCCGCAGGGCCAATCCGGTGGGCAGTCGCTGAGTCCTGCTCAATTCACTGGCACAGGCCGCAGTCGGATGGAACGATTCCGGTGATCGAGCCAATGACACGCTGTTTAACAAGATCGAGTCGATCATCAAGCGGATACTCAATGAGTTTCACGATGACCCGAGTCTGTTTTCCGAGCTTGATGATGAGTTCACCAACTGGTGGCAGAAGGAGCAACGGGGTGCGGAAATCGCCGAACAACGGACAACTCAGATCACCCGGGGCAAGGAACAGCTCAAATCCGCTAAACAGATCGTCTCCGAGGAGCTAAACCTGAGACTGCAACAGCAGCAGGTCATACCCCAGGCCGTGATGTCGATCCTGGAGGATGGTTGGAAGGATGTCATGCTGCTCATCTATCTGCGTGAAGGTAATCAGAGTAAGGACTGGCAGGAGAGCTTGGAGATTGTCGACCGGTTGTTGTGGAGCGTACAACCCAAGTCCGAATATCAAGACCGGCAGCAGTTGCTGCGCGGTATTCCGGAGCTGCTGCGCAATCTGCGGGAACGGCTCAATAGTATTTCATTCGACCAGCACAAGATGGCGCGGCTCTTCAAGGAGCTCCAGAATTGCCATATCCAGGTGCTCCGGGGCGGTGATACCGCACAGGTGCATACCTCCGGTACCCAGCACGTGTCCCAGCATGAAATCCATTTCCCGGACAGCCAGCTCACCCCGAATGACGCCGGCCAGCTGCATGAACTCGCCGACGAGGCGATTTCCGAAAATGATGAATTTGCTCGCATGGCCAATGACCTGGAACCGGGTTGCTGGTTGGAGATCACGGACGGAGGCGCTAAGGTGCGGGTCAAACTTTCCTGGAAGAGCAAGGTCACCGATACCTTCATCTTCGTCAATCGTAAAGGCATGAAGGCCATGGAGTTGAGTGCTTCGGGGCTCGCTCGGCATCTGCGTGAAGGCACGGCTCATACTGTCGATCTGCCCGCCCAGCCGATCATGGATCGGGCCCTCGATGCCATGCTGGATGCACTGAAGAAGACCAGCGCCGCATAAACGCCTTCCCAATCTCTCATTCCCAGATAGCCGAGTTCACGCACACGGCCCCGAATAGTACCCAGTACTCCGAATACTAGTCTGCATTTCCCTCGCGGAGTGTGGAAATGGGGCGTCTACTGACTGATAAAACGGATTCGCCATGAACCCGGAAACTTGAGACACTAGCGTTCTGTTTACACGGTAACCCAGAGAGTGAACCCATGAGTGAAATGATTACGGATTCCGGATTGAAGATTGAAGACCTTGCTCAGGGAGAGGGCGATACGGCGGCGGCGGGTCACCAGGTCTCCGTTCACTACACCGGCTGGTTACTGGATGGGGACAAATTCGACTCCTCCGTGGATCGCAATCAACCGTTTCAGTTTACCCTTGGGAAAGGTATGGTCATTCGGGGTTGGGAAGAAGGGGTTGAGGGCATGAAAATCGGTGGCAAACGACGCCTGACCATTCCGCCGCAGCTGGGTTATGGCGCCCGAGGGGCGGGTGGGGTGATTCCGCCGAATGCGACCCTGGTCTTCGATGTGGAACTGCTCGCGATCGGCTGATCATGACCCGTCTGCCACGGCATTTCATTAGCCAGCAGGTGAGCCTGGCGCTGATCGAGGATCTGGGTGCGGGAGACCTGACCGCAGGGTTGTTGGATGCGGAATCCCGAATGCGTGCCACCATCGTATGCCGCGAAACCGCGGTGCTGTGCGGTGTCGACTGGGTTACGGAGGTCTTTCGACAGCTGGATCCCGATCTGAACCTGCGCTGGGATGCAGTCGATGGAGAGCGGGTCGAAGCCGGCCGGTCGGTGTGCCTTCTCGAAGGTCGGGCTCGTTCATTACTGAGTGGTGAACGCACGGCGTTGAATTATCTGCAGACCCTGTCCGGAACGGCAACCCTGGCCAGGTGTGCCTTCTCGAAGGTCGGGCTCGTTCATTACTGAGTGGTGAACGCACGGCGTTGAATTATCTGCAGACCCTGTCCGGAACGGCAACCCTGGCCAGACGTTACGCGGATGCGGTGGCAGGTACTTCGGTACGGATTCTCGATACCCGTAAGACCCTCCCCGGGCTGAGACTGCAACAGAAATATGCGGTGACCTGTGGGGGTTGTCACAATCACCGCATCGGGTTGTTTGATGCGGTGTTGATCAAGGAAAACCATATCCATGCCGCGGGCTCGATCACTGAAGCCCTGAAACGGGCCTTTGAACAGGCTCCGACCGGCACGGTGATCGAGATCGAGGTGGAGTCCCTGGATGAGTTACGCGAGGCGTTGCGGGCCGGAGCTCAGAGGATACTGCTCGATAATCTGGATCCCGGGCAACTTCGCGAGGCGGCTGCAATCAATGCGGGTCAGGCCCGACTGGAGGCCTCTGGTGGGGTCAATCTGGAGACGGTGCGCCGGATTGCCGAGACCGGGGTGGACGATATATCGGTTGGGGCGCTGACCAAGGATGTTCGGGCGGTCGATCTG
>JARRNW010000628.1:0-2043 GCA_037384565.1 Candidatus Thiodiazotropha sp. | reverse complement strand
CACCGACGGTCTCGGTGCGATCGACGCCGATGGTGATGGTCTCGTTATTGCCCACCTCTTCGGTCCGATCATGACCGATAGTGATGGCCTCGTCATTACCCACATTTTCCGTGCGGTTGACCCCGACCTGGGTGGTTTCATTGTGCTCCACCCGATTATCCTGATTCTTCTCCGCGTGGATATAGACCTGCTCCTCGCCTTTTTTGTCTTCAAAACGGATCTCGTTGAAGTTCTCCCCGGAACCGCCCTTGCTGCTGCGGCTTTTGATACCGCTCTGAGTCATGTTCGCGGGCAGTCCGTAGGGCGGCATCTGATCCGCGTTGTAGACCCGGCCGGTGATGATCGGACGATCCGGATCCCCTTCCAGGAACTCTACGATCACCTCCTGGCCGATACGTGGAATGTGCATCGCCCCCCAGTTCTTGCCGGCCCAGACCTGCGCCACCCGGACCCAGCAGGAACTGTTCTCATCACGGCTGCCATAGCGATCCCAGTGAAACTGCAGCTTCACCCGGCCATATTCGTCGGTGTAGATCTCCTCCCCCGGTTTGCCGACCACCACCGCGGTCTGGGGACCCTGTACCACGGGTTTTTGAGTCGTTCGGGCACTGCGGTATTTTTCCTTACTGTCGGCACAGCGGAATTCGCAGGTGAATACCGGCGCCTCGGCAATCCCGGGCACCGACTCGAAGGCGTCGGAATGCAGAAAACAGGTGGTGGCGGTAATCAGATATTCCCGATTCTGATCGCCACGGGGGTGCTCGATGAGGTTGAACAGCCCCCCGGTGCACAATCCCCGGGCATTGGCTTCGCCCTCGAGTACCTCATAACCGCCCTGAATCTCTTCGATGCGCTGGCGTGCATAGGCATCCCCGTCTCCGGTCTCTTCATACTCACCGGGATAGTCATAGATCTCATAGTCGGAATGACTGTAGGGACGGGGCTGAAGCGCGTTCACCAAGAGATCCGATTTCGGTTTTTTAAAATCGTAATCAGTATGCGCGTAACGACCTGACTGTACACTCTTGGTGAACGTCCAGCTATAAATGTAATCCCGCCAACGAGAGCTGCCCGTCTCTGTCGGCGGAACATAGGGCACGTCACTGTATGCTTCGAGGGGTGCGTGGGAGCTGTAGTCATCACAGAGTATCAGGGTGTGTTTTCCCGGCACATGGGTGAAGAAATAGTAGATCCCTTCCTGCTCCATCAGGCGACTGACGAAGTTGAAATCGGTTTCACGATATTGCACACAGTATTCCCACTCGCGGTAGGAACCACTGAGTTTATCCTCGAAGTCGGTGAAACCGTTGTCCCGAAAGACCTCTTTGATGATGTCGGGGACCTTCTTGTTCTGAAAGATACGGCAGTCCGAGGTGCGGGTCAGGAACCACAGCCAGGGACGCAGGGTGGCGCGATAATGGGCAAAGTAGGCGATATGACCAATCTGTGTAAAGCGACTCACAAAGCCGTTGAAATAGCGCTTGCTTCCCTCAACCATATCCACTTCTACAGTCATGGGTTTTCCCAATAGGTCATCATGGGGGATCGCTTCATTGTCACTCAACAGATCCACCGTGAATTCGAACAGACGCCCCTGCTCTTCCCGTGCCTCCATACGCAGGATCAAGAGTTCATCTGGTCCCAAGGGAGTTTTGATCTGTAACTGCCGATTACTTTGTGTAAACGCCATGCAATACTCCTGCCCGACTTTGCTAAGCATAGCAAACAAATAAAACCATGACAGTACGCCATAGGATCGATCATTTCCGCTTGAATCCGCCATCCGAGGAGCGACCTGCCGGGTAATGTGCGGTTTATACCTTGTAAGTACCACGAAATCGTCAAACAATAGGGCAAACCCAGGCGTGGCTATGCATTCGGGTTTAAAAGGACAGTGTTCAGGAGAACAACTTTACGGGAGTCTATTGACGTGGCGGAACGCATGACCATGACGTTCGACCTGGGAAAGCCAGGCCAGAGAGTCTCAGCCTCAGGACAGAAACCTCACACCATCGTGATCATCGGTGATTTTCGGGGTAGTGG
>JARRNW010000627.1:0-3935 GCA_037384565.1 Candidatus Thiodiazotropha sp. | reverse complement strand
CCGCCAGTAGTGGTGGCAGCAGTGGCGGAGGTATTGGTAGTGGTAGTGGTAGTAGCAGTAGTAGTGATGGAGACAGCGAGGACAGCGAAGAGAGCTCAGCCTTTTCATTGTTCGATGGAGAGCGCAAGCTCAAGGCAGACCTGCTGCTCGGTGTCACCCAGATACTCAGTCGACAAGCCCTGATGCAGCTCAACTACACACTCAATCTGAGCGACGGCTACCTGAACGACCCCTATAAGGTCGTATCCCTGGTTGACAGCAGTGGCGAACCAACCGATGCGGTGTTTGAGAAACGTCCGGATCAGCGCGCCGGCAACGCCCTGTTGTGGAAGCTCGTCTACCACCTGCCGAGGGATGTAATGCATCTCTCCTATCGCTACTATTGGGACGACTGGGGCATCAAGTCCCATACCGCTGATCTCTCGTATCGCATGGCGCTCTGGGGCGACAACTATCTACAACCCCATATCCGCTATTACAACCAAACAAAGGCGGACTTCTACTATTCGGCCCTGTCGGATTCGACGACGCTGCCCGACTATGCCACCGCGGACTATCGCATGGCTGAGATGACCAGTACGACCGCCGGCCTCAAGTTGGGTATCCCCACGGGTGCCCATGGGGAGTGGAGCCTGCGGGCCGAGGTGATGAAGCAGAGGGGCACTGGTTACCTGCCCGACACCGTCACCGGGCTCGCGGAAGATGATCTGTTTCCGGATCTGGATGCGATCATCTTTCAGATCAGCTATACCGAGGATTTCTGAGCTTGTCCGCCTCCGCCGTGGAGATGGTTCAGGGCGACGGATACTGGATCGGACGCTTCAACGCCATGGCCAGTCCCTGTGAGCTGTTGATCGAAGAGCCATCGCGGCAAAGGGCGGAACGCCTGACACGAATCGCTGCCAACGAGGCATGGCGCATCGAAGCCAAATTCAGCCGTTATCGCACGAACAACATCGTGGCACGTATCAATAATGCCAATGGTAAGTCCGTGGATGTGGACAGCGAAACCGCAAACCTTCTCGATTTGGCGGATAACTGCTATCAGCTGAGCGAGGGCCTGTTCGACATCACCTCGGGGATACTACGCCACGCCTGGCGGTTTGATGGCAGTGATCATCTGCCGAATACTCAGGCCGTGGAGTCATTGCTGCCCTATGTGGGGTGGCACAAGGTACGTTGGGAGCGGCCGACTCTCAAGCTGCAGGCCGGCATGGAGATCGATCTGGGCGGACTGGGCAAGGAGTATGCGGTCGATCGCTGTGCCTTGCTGTTACAACAACACCATAAGTCCGGGCTATTGATCAACTTCGGCGGCGATATCTTCAGCACCGGGCCGCGTCAGGGCGGTATCCCCTGGACGGCTTCCATCGAGGATCCGGACGACAACGGTGCCACCGGCGTGGGACAGATCCGTTTTCTCCGCGGAGGGTTGACCACCAGTGGGGATGCACGCCGTTTTCTGTTAAAGGATGGGGTGCGTTATAGTCACATTCTGAACCCTAAGACCGGCTGGCCGATACCCGATGCACCACGCTCGGTCACCGTGCTGGCAAACGGATGTATGGAGGCGGGCTTACTATCCACCCTGGCCATGTTGCGGGGTAAAGATGCCACACTGTTTATCAAGTCCCAGGGGGTTCCTTACTGGGTCTGCTGGGCATCGGAATCGAGCGAGAGTGCCGGATTCAATTGAGTATCAGGATAATTTCAAAAACTATTCACCCGCATGAAAACCAAGGCAATACGCGTTAACGAATATGGTGGTCCCGAGCAGATGCGCTGGGAATCGATCGAGCTCGCACCGCCGCAGCCAAGAGAGGTACGGATCCGCCAGCACGCGGTGGGCCTCAACTATATCGATATCTATCATCGTACCGGACAATCCCCCATTGGGCGCTTATGCCGAAGCCCGGAATATGCCCGCTGACCGTTTGGTTCACCTTCCCGATAACATCAGCTACGAACAAGCCGCCGCAATGATGCTGCAAGGGATGACCGCTGAGTACCTATTGCGCCGAACCTACCCGGTTCAAGCCGGGCAGACAGTCCTTTTTCATGCCGCCGCTGGCGGGGTCGGTCTGATCTTCTGTCAATGGGCGAAACGACTGGGCGCAACAGTGATCGGTACGGTCGGCAGCACTGAAAAAGCACGGATCGCAAAGGCCCATGGCTGTGACCATACGATCCTCTACCAGGAAGAAAAGGTTGTTACCCTGGTGAAAGAGATCCCCCGGGGCCAGGGGGTCCCTGTCGTCTACGACGGGGTCGGGAAAGACACCTGGAGCGATTCCCTGGACTGCCTGGCGACCCGGGGCATGATGATCAGTTTCGGCAACGCATCCGGCAAAGTGCCGCCGGTAAAGTTGGAGGAACTGACCTCGCACGGCTCGCTCTACCTGACCCGCCCCACACTGATGACCTACACCACGGATACCCGGGAACTGCGTGACAGCGCCTCTGCCCTGTTCGAGCAGGTGCTCACAGGAGGTATTCGCATCGAAATCAATCAGCGCTTTGAGCTAGCCGAGGCTTCCGAGGCGCACCGGGCATTGGAGGCCCGTGAGACGACCGGATCGACCATTCTGGTGCCCTAATTCTGACCTGGATTGTGTTCAAGCCATGCCTGCGGTGAATACGGATCACAGAACAACTCGCTTTATAAGGGCCTTGGGGTACGAGACGTACCCCAAGGGCAGACTTAAAACCCTGAACCTAACCTATTTGGTTGCCGGGTTAGTACTCCTCCGCATCACACCCAGCAAACCCACCAATCCACAACCAAACAACCAGGCGGCCGCGGGTAAGGGAACAGGACGCAGCTGCAATTGCTGAAAGTCCATGGAGTGGTATTCGGAATCCGCACCTACGCCCAGCACATCCAATCTTGACAGTTGCATCAATGGCGGCAGATCGTTGGTTGGCGAATCACCCCACCACGAATCCCAGACAAAGGGTTCACCGGAATCCTCGAGAAATTGAAACCGAGTGTGTTGGGACCAGTCAGTAACCACATCCTCAGTGGCTAGCCTTAACGTGGAAGTATCGTGACCACCCCCATCTACTATGTCGGTAACCCAAATATGGAATTGACCACTGGTTCCTGTTACCGGCGCAGCACCCTCAAGGCTCAATGAGGAGTTATTAATTACAAAATAGCCATAGTACTGGTCAATACCGGCAGTAGATGGGTAGTTATCGTACATATACTGTAGCGTCTGTCCAAACGGGGCAAATTCATTGTCGATGGTCAGAGAGAGGGTTAGATTTCGCTCAACACCATTGACAACCGCACTCGTTGAGCCCCTGTATTCAACCAACGCTGCGTTTACGCTGAAGGATGTCAAACTCAACAATCCAAAAACCAGTCCAAGCCTTCCTCGCATAGATTCCACTCAAGCCACGATTGCCGCGTTGCAGCCCTTGGAAAGGGAATAGCCATTCCCTGCGGGCTGCGCCTTGCACTCGCGGCTTGAGTGGCTTTCTAAATGCACGATTTATATAGGACACTACACTAGTTCAGGTTCCTTGCGCCCCCTTGATACCTGGGTGGCGCACTGCGAATTTCTAGTGTCAATGGGAATTTAAGGCATAATCCATGCCAAACTATGCAAGCACTTCAAAACAAACACATTGATTATTTGTTCCTGCTGGCTTTGTAGATGGTGTGTCAAACATCCCGACAGAATTCAGGAATGGTATACGCTCAGCATGTCCCGACACGGCAGTCGTTGTCGGCAAACGATCCCGCATGGCGAATGAAGGTGTTGGGCACATTGCCCGATCGGATTCGTTGCCCTACGAAGGGGATACACGACTCTCGGTAAAATATTCTGCCTCAGCGCCGCATGGATTTTCGCCCCTGCACGGCGCTCAGGATACCTCGCAGTATGTTGATCTCATCCTTATCGAGCCGGGCCCGTTGAAACAGGCTG
>JARRNW010000626.1:0-3179 GCA_037384565.1 Candidatus Thiodiazotropha sp. | reverse complement strand
CTTATTCCAACAAACCTCATGCGAATGATTTTGTGGAGTTGATGGAGTATCCCCATAGTGAACAACAATAGGACTTCGAGAATTATTTTCGGACATGTCATTGTGACGTATAGTAACGTATGCCTTGGATGTTTTAGCCCATATTCCATATTCTGTGTTTGAGTTTTTTACAATATTGTCTTCTATCAGTACATAAAATGTATTGTACATAATAAAGATTGCTCCATTTCCACCACCATAAGTATTTATTGCATCGTGTATATTCCCTTTATATAAAATATTGTATGTTTGATTAGTAATGTCATCTAAAAAAACCGCAGCCGCATTACCTGCACCTGATGTTCCTTTACTCAATGTATTAAACTCGTTATCCCACCATACAGTCCTCGACGGTGAACCATACATCCAGAAAAAGCGCCCGTTAACATAATCTTGTCTGCCATTTACATATTTTATCGAGGCGAAAAACATATCAGCGTTAGATGATGTACCTACTATTATGCTGCTTGAACAATCTATGACAGGATCCTCACCAGGATAGCCTATCAATGCCGTTGCCTTATTACCATTAAGTGCAACATTCCCACCATCAAATGAGGCATCACCTGATATTGTGTACTTCCCTCCCCTAAAGACAATAATTTTATCCTGATAGGTTGAATCAGATACACTCCCTTTATACCAATCACTCCAATCTTCTAGCGGCTCATTAATAGTTCCAGACTTAGCTCCAGACCAGTCATCTTGAATAAATACAAAACGTTCAGCATCAATAGTGACACTCCAATTTAAATCAACTGTATTTAACTGTTGATCCGTTACCCTAATATGAAAAGATACATTACCTGAGTCCGTTGTTGAGGGGCTCCAGGTCAAAATCCCATAGTTTTTATCGCCGTAGTACTCACCAATAGCCGCAGTTGAAGGACCAGAAATTATTTCATACTTAAAGGGCCAGGCTCCTCCTTGTACACCTATCGGTATTTCGTATCTAAAGAGTGGGTGCGCCCATCGATGACGTGCGTGGGGTTGTGTTTCAGCATCTGGGCGTGGATATACAGGATACATTGGCATTTTGGCTGGAACATAATTAGTTGCTGAGAGAGGAAAATCGAGAGAAAACACTGGAAAGGCAAAAAGCAGCGACACTAGTATAAATAAAGATTTAACTATGCTATTCATGACTTAAATATCCATTATGAGCCTGTAAATGATTCTGTGTAACAGCTAAGCTTACAAGTACTCTTTCAAACTGTCTTTGAACTCGATCATACTGCACCGAAGCCCATTATTAGAATAATGATTCCGTCATTCCGGCGAATGCCGGAATCCAGGGGAATGTGGTGATAATACGAGGACAGTCACCGTTTAGTCGTTGTTGTGAAAGCACTACCATTTGAAATAACCATCTGATTTTGCGTTGCGTTAGACTATCCCAAATGGCGCGATCAACATGCCACCCATCTATTGTTGCGAAGGATCGTTTCGCGAACTAGAGAAACTAGGTGTGGCTTCGGAGGTTGACGACTTTGGCACCGGTTATTCCTCGTTGGCCTACCTCAAACAGTTTCCGCTGGACTACCTGGAAATCGATCAAACGTTCGTGGAGAGGCTGCCCGAAGATGCCGACGATCAGTCTCTCACCGAGGCTATCGTTCTAATGGGCCACCGTCTGGGAATCGAGATCATTGCTGAAGGCGTGGAAAATGCGGTGCGCCTCGATTACCTACGAAATCTCAAAGTAGCGTACGCACAGGGCTTTCATACTGCCAAGTCCATGAATCAACAGGTCTTTTCCAGCTATCTCTCCAGCACCCTCATTTCTGGTATTTTGTCACTCTGCCTGGGCTTGAAAACGGACGGAAAATAGGGGAATCTTAATCCCATTCCATATATCCTGAACGGGTGTTCTCAGTGACTCGGCACAGAGCTGGCTTGAGCAGCGCGAGTCACAAATCGGACAAAAATAACAGGGAAATGCAGAATAATATATTTTTGGCACTTTTTTCGATGAGTGCTTCGGCTGACTACAACGTCACTCCAACCTCACTCGAGTTCGGCAATGTCCAAGTCAATACCAGCAGCAATCCCCGGACGGTCACGTTCACTAACACCACCTCTTGGGGTGGCCCGATCGAAATCAATTCCATCAGCGCGACTGGGCCATTCTCGGTGACTCACAACTGCCCCCTGATTGCCAATGACCTGCGGCTGGATGCTTTGGCGAGCTGTGCCATTACGGTGATCTACTCTCCCACGGCCCCAGCCAACGATAGCGGCACTCTGACGATCATCGGCAACGATTATGATACGGAATTCGGTTCTTTCAGTCAGGAAATCGATCTGAGCGGAACCGGGATTGTGCCCCCCACGGAATTATTAAATCTCAAAAGCCATGACATACATTTCGGCGCGGTGCCGGCGAATACCCAGAGTTCAGCGATTCCGGTGACGCTCGTGAATACCGAAAATGCCACGGTCAGTATCAGTTCCATTACCGCAACTTCTCCTTTTACCCAGACGCATGACTGCCCCAGGGAACTAGGCGCCCACGAGAGCTGTACCATTCAGGTCCGCGTCAATTCGGCGACCCTGGGAAGCGTGACGGGAACACTCGCTGTGACGGGAAGCTCTACACGGGGGAGTGACAGCGACAGCATTGCCCTTTCCGCAACGGTTCAGGCTGCGGTGCTCTCGGTTACGCAAACCAGCCTGACTTTCGAAGATACCGAAGTCGGCAGTACCAGCGCCAGCCAGACAGTGACATTCAGCAACCAGGGCAATCTAGCCCTGCAGAGTGTGGTGGTTTCGGTTGAGGGTGACTTTACCCAAAGCAGTGACTGTCCAGCTACCCTGAATCCCGGTGCGAGCTGCGATGTCATGGTCATGGCGGTTCCCGCCAGCGCCGGGGATCTCACGGGTTCCCTGCAGATTTCAGCACTCAATGGCAGTCAATCGCTATCCGAAAGCGTGTCGCTTATGGTTCACGCCACCGACCCAGTCAGTCCGCCTGATCCGGTAAGACCGCCCGACCCAGTCAGTCCGCCCGATCTGGTTACTTCGGTGACTTCGCTGGACTTCGCGGATGCCGTGGTCGATGCGGAAACCCAGCCGCAAACCCTCACCCTGACCAATCCGGGCAGCGTTGCGGTAACCATCAATGGTATTGCCACCGAGGG
>JARRNW010000625.1:0-2067 GCA_037384565.1 Candidatus Thiodiazotropha sp. | reverse complement strand
AGCGGTAGCGCTGCTCAACCGGGGCGGTGGCACTTCAAAAATAACAGTTTCATTCAGCGATATTGGTATCAGTGGGGCGGCAACGGTACGCGACCTTTGGGCGCATCGGGATATGGGAGAATTTAACGGTTTTTACTCTGCCGACGTACCCTCCCACGGTGTTGTTATGCTCAAAATCAGTGCGACCAACGGAAAGTAGCTGCCTTTCCATTTCGCTTACAAACTGTCCCTATATGCACAAACACCCACTTTTCGAAACCAATGGACACAACGCTGGTGAACCGTTCGGTGAAATACTGAATTGATGTAGGTGAGTAGTGGTTCAGGCGCAATGAGCTGCATTCGTGTGCGGGTTATAGTGCATCCTCACATGAATCGATTAGCGTAGCGATCCGCTCCACTCTATCAGCCTAGTACCTCACAGGTCATACTCAACAGGACATTGGGTGTCTTATACCAATTGGGAAGTACGACCAGTAAGACAAGCTGAGGACCAGAGGAACCGGTTAAATATCATCTTCACCGGTCAGCTCAAGTAAGCTTCGCGTGAGATCAACGAGCGTCACTACCTTTCCGACGCCTAGCTCGCCAAGGATCAGCAGGGAACGACTGATGAACTCGAAACCGAGTCTGTGATGAGCGTCTAAGTTATCAAGCAACTGTACATGATACATATTGAAACCAATGCTGAAGCTGACGATACAAATCATTTAATTTGCGCTATTTGGAGTCAGTAATTGGAAATCTCATTGAATCAGGGTAAAGAATTTTGGCAATGAGTTGCTGCCTTGTGTGCATGGGGTCATCGCCAATCTGAAGAGATTCCAGCTCGGGGCGTTTTGAGGAGCCAGACATCGGTATTGACAGGACCATCTGAATGAATTCAGCAGCCGTTGAATCGGCGCTACTGGGAAACGGAAAACCCTCATATACTCTTGCGGTTATGCGTGGAGCATAGGCCCATCACATGTCGTGGAATAGTTAAGTTAGTGCAGGGTGCATATAATGAAAAACAAATTACTTCTTTTATTAATGGTGGCAGTAATTTTTCCTGTCAATGCCTTTGCATGGCTGGGTATGCCAACCCCTATGTTACATGTGGAAGGTCGTTTCCTGAAAAACCCCAATGGAGAGAATGTGACATTACGTGGGGGATGGATGCAGCCAACGTCTAGCTGGTTTAGTGGCCAGGGAAGGTGGTATAGGGATCCGTCAGATTGGACTAATCCGAATGATGTTGCGGGCATGCTGAACTTTTTAAATGACACCGCAGACCTTATGAGCGACACCAGTCCGAAATATGGTAAAGACCACGGGTGGTATGCCTCCTTTGTGCGTGTCAATACCGATTCAATTGGCGGTTGGACACACGAAGCGGGACTCGTTGACCGGACACAATTCAATGCCTGGATACAGAACTTTGTTGTTCCTTATGCGAAGCACCTAAAGTCACGTGGCCTCTACCTGATACTTAGTGCGACCGGTCCAATTAACTCACCGAATAATGGATCACGTAATGCAGGTAGAACAGAACAGGCGCGCCTGCGTGCGTTCTGGAGTACCGTTGCCAACGCTCCGGGGGTAAAAAACGCCGACAATATCATGTTCGAGCTCATGAACGAGCCAGTTGATATTGAATCCTCCCCTGGCAATGGAGACTGGGGCCACGCTCAGGCGAAATACTTCAGCGCATTTAGAGACTGGATTCAACCCGTTATTGACGATATCCGGGATACAGGCGCAAATAATGTTATATGGGTACCGACTCTCGAGTGGCAGGGTTCACCTCAACAACACGCAGAGTTTCCATTTAGATGCACCAATTGCGGTGTTGCAGCACACTATTATCCGGCTTATGGCGGTTGTTACGACAATTCCGATTGTCATAACAGGTTATGGAACAGAAATTACAAACCGGCTACAGATAAATGGCCAATGATTATTACCGAGAACTTCTGGTTTCCGGAAGATAATGGACTTTCCTCAGGTAGTACAGCAGGCTATGGCAATACCCTAAAGGCCAACATGGAAAAGGAAGGTAACGTTTCTTATATGATCGGATTTATA
>JARRNW010000624.1:0-2071 GCA_037384565.1 Candidatus Thiodiazotropha sp. | reverse complement strand
ATGCTGTTACGTGGCGCCAATGCGGTGGGCTACTCAAACTATCCTGATAACGTGGTGGGCAGCTTCGTGCGCCGTGCGGTGGAAAACGGCATGGATATCTTCCGCATCTTCGACAGCCTGAACTATGCGGAGAATCTCTTCCCGGCGATGGAGGCTGTGCTCGAGGACGGGCGCGCGGTGTGTGAGGCGGCGATCTGCTATACCGGCAATATTCTCGATCCCAAGCGCAACAAGTACGATCTCGCCTACTACATTGAAATGGCTAAGGTGTTGGAAAAACGCGGCGCGCATATCCTGGCCATCAAGGACATGGCGGGCCTGCTGCGACCTTATGCCGCC
Organism: Candidatus Thiodiazotropha sp.; assembly: GCA_037384565.1. Lineage (GTDB taxonomy): Bacteria > Pseudomonadota > Gammaproteobacteria > Chromatiales > Chromatiaceae > Thiodiazotropha. The sequence goes on along the minus strand of JARRNW010000624.1, from coordinate 1,732 downwards.
GATGTGCTGTTCCGTGCCCTGAAGTCCGAGATCGGCATCCCGATTCACTACCATACCCACGACACCTCGGGGATCAATGGGGCAACGGTTTTGCGTGCCGTGGATGCGGGCGTGGACGTGGTCGATGGGGCCATTGCCGGGCTGTCCGGTTCCACCTCCCAGCCGAATCTGAATTCCATGATCGCCGCTTTGGAGCATACGCCCCGGGATCCCGGCATCAACCGGGAAGCCCTGGATGAGATGTCCCACTACTGGGAGCATGTGCGTAGCTTTTACAAGCCCTTCGATACCAGTGCGCCCCACGGTACCGCCGAGGTCTACCTGCATGAGCTGCCTGGCGGCCAGTTCACCAACCTCAAGGAGCAGGCCAGCGCCATGGGTCTGGGTGCGCGCTGGCCTGAGGTCGCGCGTACCTATGCGGAGGTGAATCAGCTGTTCGGTGATATCGTCAAGGTCACACCCAGCTCCAAGGTAGTGGGGGACATGGCGATCTTCCTGGTCACTCGTGGCATCAAGGCCCAGGATGTACTCAATCTGGCGCCCGGTTCCGTAGCCTTTCCCGAGTCGGTGATCGACATGCTCGCCGGTGGTTTGGGACAGCCCAAGGGGGGGTGGCCCAAAGAACTGCAACGCATCGTGCTGGGCGAGCGCAAGGCCATCGACGATCGCCCCGGGTTGCATGCGGAAGCGGTGGATTTCCAGCCATTGAAGTTCGACCTGGTGGAGAAACTCGGCCGTGAACCCAGCGACGATGAGGTGCTCAGCTACCTGATGTATCCGAAGGTGTTTCTGGACTACGACAAGGTCTGCGAACAGTACGGTGATCTTTCAGTACTGCCCACACCGGCGTTTTTCTATGGTCTGAGTACCGAAGAGGAGATCGCGGTGGAGATCCAGCCGGGTAAGACCCTGTTCATCAAGCTGCTGCACTTGGGTGAAGCGGACAAGCATGGCAAACGTACGGTAATCTTCGAACTCAACGGTGATGCCCGCAACATCACCATCCAGGACATGAGCCTGGTGGTCGATAGCACCTCACGGCCCAAGGCCAGCCCGGACGACCCGCGTCAGGTGGGTGCCCCCATCCCGGGCAAGGTTACCCAGATCTCGGTCAGTGTCGGCGACACCGTGAACAAGGGTGATCCCCTGTTTACCCTTGAGGCGATGAAGATGTTCACCACGGTCAACGCCTCCATGACGGGGGTGGTTCAGAGTATCGAAATTGAACCCGATACCACTGTCGAGGCCAAGGATCTGTTGCTGCGGCTCCGTTGAAGTTATTGGGTCGATAGCCTGGCGACCCATACGGTTTAAGATCTCTCAAAATACGCCGTTATTTACACTAGATGCTTATTGCTGGAGGCAGCATGAGACTATTCGATTCTTTACGGCGTACGCTGAATCTGCAGGTTGGGGTGGAGACGCTCGAGACTTCATCGCAGGCGTTGGATGAGGCATTGACCCGAGTACGGTTTCAACCGACTTTGGTCATCGGTTTTGTATCGCCGCATCTGGAAATCGATATGATTGCCAGCAAGATTCGAAACCGGTTTCCAAATGCTGCACTAGCGCTCTGTTCCACGGCAGGTGAGCTCTGTAGTCAAAATGGGGGGCTCTATTGCGAGACCGGTAATCACTGGGATCGTGTGGTTTTGCAATGTTTCGATGCCAGTCTCGTGGCGCGGGCTGAGGTCGTGTCCATGCCGTTGGGTAGTGAGGATTTGCGCCAGGG
>JARRNW010000623.1:0-4709 GCA_037384565.1 Candidatus Thiodiazotropha sp. | reverse complement strand
TTGGCCTTTTCCGCCTGTTGCGCCAGTTCGTCCAATCTGGCGGTCATCGCCTCGATCTGTTCCTCTTCGGTGATAACCTCGGTCTCATCCTCGATTTTATCCTGTTGTTTCCGATAGGCCGCCTCGGCCTTCTCAGCATCTTGCATTGCCAGTTCAGCCAGTCGTTCGGAATCACTCAGCATGTCCATGAGATGAGCCTTTTCAGCGGCTTCACCCTCTTCCGGTTCCGCATCCAGATCGATGTCCTGGGCGGCCATCACCAACACGGCAGCCGGAAGCGGTTGCAAGAGTTCATCCAAGGGTTCGTCAAAGGGTCCCAAGGGTTGGTTACCGTGCAGTCGAAAGGGCAGAAAAACCAAAGAGGCATCCGACGAGTGTCGCACTACCATCGCGCTGTCAGTCTGCTCCACCAACACCGGTTCTGCCGGTATCCGCACTTCATCCAGGGTATTTTGCAGTCCGCTGAGGGTTTCGCGGGTATCCTGGGTGTAGCATATCCCCAACAGCCGAATTCGAGCACTCTCCCAAGGCTCGGTGCGGGTAATCAGGTAGGCGAGCAACAGCATCAGGCGACTGCTCGCATCATCCCGCCACCAGACGTCGATACGCCGTGTCTCCGCCGCTGAGCCCTGGAGTGCCGACCATTCCGCTTCGTTCGTATCCAACACCACCAGATTGCAGCCAAGACGGAAGGCGGTGCGCAAATGCTCACCATAGGAGAGTTCCCGCTGTTGTTCGTTAAGCGCCGATGTATGCTCCAGCCAATTGGCCAGGATGATATTGGCTCGCAACGGACCGATACCGAATCCCTGCACCAGGCCCTGGCCTTTTTGATATCCTGCTCCATCTCCTCTTCAGCCGCCTTTTTGGCTTGGAACATGAGGATTCCCCGACCCTCCAGAATCCTGACTACCGTGGCAAAACCACTGTCTCCTTCCAACCAGGAGGCGAATTGCAACAATGGGATACGACGCTCCCGATTATCCGACAGCAGCAGAATATTAGGACGCCAGTCCCGTGGGTGATCCGCCTCCTCGGCCGCGGCCAGCAGATGGCTGCGCACCTGTTGGGTGTGGAAGGAACGACGCCCATCCGCCCAGCGGGCCTGATGTGCGGTACGGCGCAGAAACTGATAGATGGCGAACAACAAGGCCCCCGCGATCAACCCGGCTTCCAGATCGATCGCCAACATCGTACCCAGGCAGGCCAGGGCGCCCAGCAGACTCAGATAGCGGTGAAAGTAGCGGAAGCGGGGACGAAAGGATGGACTGGCCGCGCTGGCTTCGAAGTAGGTGGCGTAGTTGATCAGACCGTAGGAGATCAGAAAAAACATCGAAACAATCGGTGCGATCAGATCGAGCTGACCCAGACTGATGGTAGCCAGCGCGATGGCTGCTGACAACAGGATCCCACGGCGCGGGTTGTTGGTCGCCCCCACTCCCCTGGCAAAGGGCCGCAGGAATTTGAACAGGCGGTCCTCGGACAGGGATTGCAGAATGCGCGGCGCCCCCATGAACGAGGCCATGGCCGAAGAGAGGGTAGCGGCGAATACCCCAGCCAGAATCAATGATGGAAACAGCGCCACCCGGTCCATCGCGGCATAGTCTCTGACCAACTCGTCACGGGGTAAGGCGCCGGCGAATACCAGACTGGCGAGCAGATACACCAGGATCGACAGACCGACGGCCAGCAGCGTACCCAGGGGCAGGCTACGGCCCGGATCCTTCAGATCCCCCGACATACTGACTCCCTGGGTAAAACCGGTGACAGCGGGGAAAAACAACGCGAATAGCACCCAGAAACCGCTCGTGGATGCGGGAGCCGTCCAGTTCTCCTCGAGCAACCGCAGACTCCAGTTCTGTACTCCCCCGGCAAAGAACGAGAGCAATGCGGCCCCCAGTACGGCCATGACAACATATTGAAACCGGGTTGCCCAATCAGCCCCCAGCCAGGCAAAGATGAACAACAGCCCAGCCGCCAGAGCTGCGATGAAATGCGGATGCAGGTTAAACGGCGGAGGCAACAGGCCCGCCATAACCTCCGCGAAGCCGATACAATAGAAACCGATCGATATTGCCTGGGCGAAAAACAGCACCAGACCGATGGCGCCACCGAACTCGAGCCCCAGGGTGCGGGAGATGAGATAATAATCACCACCGCGCTTGACGCGGAGGTTGGTAGCTGCAGCCGAGAGCGAGAGGCTGGTCAGGACCGAGATGCCGTTCGCCAGAGCCAGGATCAGCAGCGCCCGCCCCAATCCCGCCTCGCCCACCACGTATCCCAGGCGTAGAAACAGGATGATACCCAGGATGGTCAACAGACTCGGAGTGAAGACACCGGCAAAGGTGCCCAGGGTGCCCCGAGGTGGCTGTGTATGGTGAGTGGGCAGGGGTTTGTCCATAAGCAGGTCCCCGGACTTAGTTAGGTACGATCCACTACTCAGGAAGGATCAACCCGGTTGGAGCCGTTCAACTCCGCTCATTGGATCATACCAGATCCTCGAGCGTCGCCGATTATTGGCACCCTGACCTCGAAAGATACGAGGTAGTCCTAATCCGGTTAACCAAGATCAAACGGCAATCATTCATCTTTTTAAGAGATTAAATCACCAAACAAACAATAAAATAGCCAAACTGTGACCCTGTTCTTACTCTATCCCAGGATACAGTTAGACAATCAGCAGCTAAATCATACATCGTTAAATATCTGAATCAGGACGATTTGATCAAGAAAGCCTTGCTGCAATGGCGTAGCTGCCACTGATCATATGATACGGCCATGACGGATCATCATGTCAGATTCCATTTTCTACCTGAATTCGTGGATTCGGCTTTTCGCTACGACCCAATCGCTCTGGATCCTATAAAGTCTACTACATCGCAGAAATACCAGGAATACCCATGCGCCGAAAAACGGTTCAATCATCCATCCTCAATGCCTTAATCAGTCTCGCACTCGTCATTTCTCTGATGGGTTGTAACGGATCGTCATCATCAACGAGTTCAGGTGAGGATCAGCCTCAGTCTGCAGCGATCACATTGACCGCCAGTCCCACAACCGTCGCTCAAAACGGCTCGACCACCCTAACCTGGAGTAGTACGAACACCACGAGTTGTAGCGCTTCTGGCGGCTGGTCAGGGAATAAAGGCACCTCAGGATCGGAGGTCATAAGCCAACTGCAAACCAATACCGTTTTCAATCTCACTTGTACCGGTGACAATGGCAGCGTTGATGCTTCGGTCAGCGTTACGGTGACCACTACCCAGAATGATCCGTCGTCGCCAGCCGTTAGTCTTAGGGCAAATCCCACCAACGTCTCACTCAATGGTTCCACCACGTTAACCTGGCTAAGTAATAACGTCGAGAGTTGTAGCGCATCCGGGGACTGGTCTCCCTGACCTGTACCGGTCCGGGGGGGACACGAAGTGATACGGTGAATGTCGTGGTTGACAATCCGGCAACAACGGCTGCTCTGAGCGCTTCACCCTCTACAGTTCCTCTCAATGGCAGCACCATACTGACTTGGAATAGCAGTCATGCGGAAAGCTGTACTGCATCCGGGGACTGGTCAGGTAGTAGGGCCACACAGGGGACGGAAACGATCGATTCACTAACGGAAAACAGCACCTTCACCCTGACCTGTACCGGTCCGGGGGGGACACGAAGTGATACGGTGAATGTCTTGGTTGGCAATCCGGCAACAACGGTCGCTCTGAGCGCTTCGCCAACAACTGTTCCTCTCAATGGCAGTACCACACTGACTTGGCAAAGCAGTAATGCGGAGAGCTGTACCGCATCCGGGGACTGGTCAGGCAGTCGAGCCACACAGGGAGTGGTAACGATCGATTCACTAACAGAAGACAGCACCTATACGCTCTCTTGCAGCGGCTCAGGCGGAACAGCGGAAGATAGCGTAAGCGTCACTGTCGACACCACAGCGTTATCGGTGACTCTGACAGCTGATCCGACCAGCGTCCCCACCGATGGCTCGACCACGCTTACCTGGGAGAGTGTCAACGCAGACAGTTGCACAGCTTCCGGGGACTGGTCAGGCAGTAAAGACCTATCGGGCACAGAAACAATAGACGGGCTGACAGCCGATAGCCAATTTACCTTGACTTGTAGCGATGCCGATGGATCCGCGAGCAGTTCTGTCGATGTAACAATCACTACTGGTAATGGAACGGCACTTCTGTCATGGACGCCTCCAACCCAAAATACAGATAACAGCGCCTTAACCGATCTCTCGGGTTACGTGATCTATTATGGAACAGCCTCAGGTAGCTATACAGAAACCGTTAATATCGACAATCCCGGATTAACCAGTTACCAAATCGATAACCTTTCTGCCGCTGACTGGTACTTTGTTATAACCGCTGTGAATTCATCAAACGTAGAGAGCGCCTACTCAGCGGAAGTCAGCAAAACGATCAATTAAGGAGCCTGGGCAGTCCGAATTCCGGCGTATGCCGGAGGAGTGGCGCATAGATGCACCGTTTACGGACCTAAGGACGGCATCCAGGGAACTCGCACCGTCCCGCCTTCTGGATCCCGGCATGCGCCGGGATGACGGTGTTTTTAAGCTTAAGTAAGTACCGTCGCATTAACCCTGCAACCTAACGGGTTGCCGGGTTAATTGTGCCTATTTCTCATACGCAACTGACGGCAGCCAGGTCACGATCGCCGGGAACTCAAGTACCGCGATGACA
>JARRNW010000622.1:0-2105 GCA_037384565.1 Candidatus Thiodiazotropha sp. | reverse complement strand
GTTCCACTGCCTGTACCCCGGAGCTGATTTCACGGATGGTCAGGAAGGCGATCGTCAACCCGGCCAAGGCGCCCAGCGTCAGGCTGGAGACCACGAGGGTGATCATGCTGTGGTAGTTTTCGTCGGTCTCCTGGTAGGAGGTTGCCGCCATCTGCTCCTGTATCTTGAGCAGCGCATTGGTGGTTTCCTGCAGCTTGCTCAGCGAGGGATTGAGGACGGTCAGCACCAGTTTGTTGGCCTCTGTGAATTCGTTGGCGTGAATCTTCTCCCGGATCGGATCGATGCCCTGGGACTCGAATTTTCTCAGTTCGGGTGTGAATCCTCCGGCCAGGCGTTTTTCCTCGGCGGATAGATCAGAGGACTCATACTCCTCCCAGTGCGAATCGATCATCTTGAGATTCTTTTCGATCCGATCGAAATGCATGGAAAGCGGATGGTCATGCATCTTCGCGAAAGGGGATGCCGGATCGTGCTGCAGTGAGAGCAGCACCTGGGCGCGGCTGTCCTCCAGCTTCTCCAGGGTTGTCGAGAGGGCGTCCATACGCGCCATGTCTTTGTGGTACAGCTCATCGATGGCCTGGTCCGCTGAATGCATACCATTGAGGCCGAGCAGTCCAATGCCAACGGCAATTCCGATCAGCAGGCCAACCAGGATGTACAAACGGGCCTTAATGGGGAGATTGTTCAGAATGCTCATGGTGAACCTCATTATGAAAAGGAAAACCAACTCAACGCCAGTACCTCCGTACGACCATCCTTGCAATAGTCAAGAGGTTCCTTTTCGCGAGGTAGAGGACACTTCTCTAGTATCGATGGCGTTCACAAAAATGCAAACTTGAGATGTGGCTCATGTTTTTTGTGATAAAACGCGAATCTATTTCGTGTTTCAGGTTGATCTTTTGTCAATAAAATATCCTGATCAGGACTAAAATTATTTTATCCCGGATCAATCTTCGCGTGATGATGGTTATATCGTTTATAGAGTCGCTGTCCGCTACTCGGTCTGGAGTTCGATGCGTCCCTCGATATTGACCTGAACGGTCTGAGTGCCACCCTCCAGGGTGGGCGGGGGGATGCTGGCTTCCATCGCCATCATGCGGGCGCGCATGGGAGGGGAAGTATCCACCGGGGTATCGGTATGGATGGTCATATCCACCAGCCGATAGCGGTGTCTTTCCATTTGTTGGGTGATCTGTTCGGCGCGCTGACGAAACCCGTCGATAGCCTGAAGAATGAGTCGCTGTTCCACAGATTCGCGCTGTTTGCTGGAGAGGGTGTAACGGATCGATTCCAGGGCGAGTCCGGATTGGAGATTGCCGATCAAGGCGCTGAGTATTTCGCTGTTGCGGCTTTCCAGGCGTATCGATTGACGTACCCGCCAACCGCTCAAGACCTGTTGCTGGTAGACCGGATAGGTTTGATACCCCAATGTGCTGACCCGGACCTCGGATACCTGATGGGCCTGATTCACCGCTTCACCAATCTGGTGATTGACCTGGGTTGTGAGGGGCGCCAGGTCCGGTCCCTCTTTCTGCGCATACAGGACTGCAATCAGGGTGTCATTTTCCACCGCTTCCGACGCCTGGGTCTGGAGCGTGATGCGGTCGTAATGACTGCCTTCGTCCTGAGCCGCGAGTGGATTTGTAAAAATCAGCGCCAAGCCGATCAGGATAGCTGCAATCCAACCTTGTTCTTTGCGACGCATGTCAGCGCCCTCCCCAATGGTCTGCTAAGGAATACACAGCATAGGGTATGCCGGATCGTGCTGCAGCGCCAACAGGGTCGGGGCGCGGTTGTCCCTATTAAAATTCGCCTTCGTTAAGTAACGGAGTTGAAATCGGGTTCACATCCTGAGCGGCAGGCTGATAGTGAAAGTCGTACCGCAGTCGTACTGGGATTCGAAACTCAATGTGCCGTGGTGTTTACCCACGACGATGTCGTGACTGAGGGTCAGACCCTGTCCACTGCCCTGTCCGACCTCCCGGGTGGTGAAAAACGGGTTGAAGATGTGAGCTTTGGCCTCTTCGGGTATGCCCTGGCCATTATCCCTGATCTCGACCTCGACCCGGTCCTCTTTTCGATGGGTTGCGATATGGATTTCACCC
>JARRNW010000621.1:0-3030 GCA_037384565.1 Candidatus Thiodiazotropha sp. | reverse complement strand
GGCGGGCATGCCGCCCGCTGCGTGCGCGTGGCCGCCGTGACCCGCGATGAGGTCGTGGCATGAGCCTGCTTGCCGCTAATGATCTTCGGAAAGTGTTCGGCCGTTCCGGTTTCTGGGGATCGGCTGCCGGTACGGCGATGCCCGCGGTCGACGATGTCAGTCTCGAACTCGGTGAAGGCGAGACCCTGGCCATCGTCGGCGAGTCCGGCAGCGGCAAGTCGACGACGGCACGCATCATCATGCGCCTGCTCGAGGCGGATGCCGGCAGCGTGCAGCTGATGGGCGAGGATTTCACGGCCCTGTCCGGCAAGGCGCTGCGGCACATGCGCCGGCATATCCAGATGGTGTTCCAGGATCCGTTCGCCTCGCTGAATCCGCGCATGCGCATCGCCGAAACGGTGGGTGAGGGCCTGCGCGTACACCAGCCGGAGCTCTCCGCCGGCCAGCGGCGTGAGCGGGTGGCCGAGATGCTGGCCCGCTGCGGCCTGGACGCCGAGGTCATGGACCGTTATCCCCACCAGTTCTCCGGCGGCCAGCGCCAGCGCGTCGGCATCGCGCGGGCCCTCGTGGTGCAGCCGAAGGTGCTGGTGCTCGACGAGCCGGTCTCGGCACTGGACGTATCGGTGCAGGCCCAGATCCTGAACCTGCTGCGCGAGCTGCAGGCGGAATTCAGGCTGTCCTATCTGTTCATCTCGCACGATCTGGCTCCGCGTCTGTATCGGCAATTGAGGGGGCAGATTTCCTATCGGGATATCTACCACTATCTGATCGATGTTCTGCCGAAACGGGTGCTGTTGAAACGTCTTACAAGCACGGAGGACAAAGGGGTATCCGCAATCAAAGCGCTGGATGTGGTGCAGGGTTATATCCGACGTATGTCATCCGCCAAACATCAGGGGTATGCACTGAGGTATCTGAAAGATCTTAAACTCGCCTACACCACTTATCAGCTGATGAATCGCCTGAGCATTCTTCAGGACAGCGAGAGCATTCAACTCTCAAGAGATAATGGCAGTCTTTATGAATTCAGGCTGAGCACGGATACAGACTCCCAACAACATAAGATCAAGGCGCATGTGGTGTTGAAAGCGGATGTGCGCGGTTCCACTGAAATCACCCGCCAATTGGTGGAAATGCGGCTTAATCCCGCCACTCATTTCAGTATGAACTTCTTCGGCCCGATCACCAAGCTGCTCGAACGTTTTGGTGCGCAGAAGATTTTTGTAGAAGGGGATGCCTTGATCCTCACTGTTCTGGAAACTGGTGGTTTGTCCACTACCGCCATGACGGTGGCCAATGCCTGTGGACTGGCACGCAAGATTTTGCTCGTCATGGAGGCGCAGAACAACCAGAACAAGGCCCACAATCTGCCCAAACTGGAGCTTGGCCTTGGTATTGCCTTCAGTGATGATGCGCCGGCTTATCTCTATGATGAGCAACATAAGATCATGATCTCACCGGCGATCAATGAGGCGGATCGTCTTTCCTCCTGTTCCTCCGAACTGAGCGTGGATACGACCTGGCGTAAAAGTCATCGACACCGTGTCGAGGTGTTTCAGGACAAGGGCCGTCAGGGCAGCCGACTGCTTCGCTACAACATCAATGGCATCGAGTTGGCGCCCCCCGCCTTTCGTAAGCTGAAATCGGAAATGATGATGCATAAGATCAAGGCACACAGCCGATCCGCCGATGGAGAGACCTATTATGTTGGGCGTTTCGTGGATCGCCAAGGCAGTGCTCACTGGCTGGTGATTCGTGAGGCGCATATCAAGAACTGGCAGTCCATAACCAAATCAGCCGACGTGGGCTCGACTGAGGTTTTCTACGAAGTGGTGACCGATACCGAGCTGATTGGCCGGGTCAAGAGCAAACTGCATTCGCGTCGGCAACAGGTTGATGATGAGTCGCAACTGGGTACGGATTCCCGCCCCTTGGAGTTGCCCGATATCTCCTTCTGAACGTGTCTCTCTGTCCTTAAGTAAGCACCACTCCCCCTTAGGGTCGCGGAAATTATAAATTACCCCAAACTACTTTCCGCGACCCTTACACCCCGGAAAATGCCTGCCGCGATTCGATAGGAGCCAGCCACTTCTGAGGGATCACCTTGTTGGTGTCATCCAGTCGGTAGTTGTAGATCACGGTATAGGCCAGTACCCGTTTCAGGTATTTACGGGTCTCGGAAAAGGGTATGGTCTCGATCCACACATCGCTGGCCTGAGTGTGTTCGGGTAGCCAACTGATCACCCGGCTGGGACCCGCGTTGTAAGCCGCTGTGGCCAGTACCGGGTTCTCCTGCAATTCCCGGTAGATCTTGTTGAGATACCCGGTACCCAGACGGATGTTGACTTCGGGGCGAAACAGTTCGTCCGGGTCGATCAGGGAAAATTGCAGTTCGTGCGCGATCTGTTTGGCCGTCTTGGGCATCAGCTGCATCAGTCCCCGGGCGCCTGCGGATGAACGGGCGTCACTGACAAAAGCGCTTTCCTGGCGCAGGATGGCATAGACCCAGGCCGTGTCGATACCGTGATCCTTTGCCTGGCCGTTGACCTCTTGCCGGTGCGCAAGTGGGAAGCGTAGCTCCAGGTCATTCCACAAGCCGAGCCTGGCCAGGGTGATGATGCCCTGAGACGGCCAGTTCCAGGTCTGGGCCAGGCGCGCGGCGGCGCGCTTCTCATCTGAGGTGGCATGTCGCAGCGCCAGATTCCACTCTTGACGGGCAAGTCTGGGTCGATCCAGATAGTGGAGTTCCCGGGCTCGCTGAAGTCCTGGGTTCAGGGCGACCTTGTTCGCCGCTTCATCCTTGATTTGCAGGGACACGTGCTCGAGATGAGGATCGGTGCCGAGACGTTTTGCCGCCAGAAAACCATAGTAACTTCGCTCCTGGGACAAGGGAGTTAGAATATCCACAGCCATCTTTCTCCGCCCGAGCTGCTCCAGGGCTCGGGCATGCCAGTAGCGCCACTGGCCGTCGCGGCGCTGTTCCTGGGGCAACGCCTCGATAATCTGTATGACCCAATTCCAGTCATTCTG
>JARRNW010000620.1:0-2115 GCA_037384565.1 Candidatus Thiodiazotropha sp. | reverse complement strand
TGGAGTGAGCTGCCTTGAATCTGATTCTGCGCCTGTTGCGGGTCTTTCTTGCGGCCCTGTCCAAGCCTCGTATCGCGCTGTTGGATGAGGCCGAGCTGACGTTTCGGGTTTTGCCCACTGATATGGATATCAACCGCCACATGACCAATGCGCGTTACCTCAGCTTCATGGATCTGGGACGTACGGATCTGCTGATCCGCGCTGGCATGTTGGGGGTGATCAAACAGGAGCGTTGGATGGCGGTGGTGGGGAGTGTCAACATCAAGTTTCGCCGTCCACTGCACCTGTTTCAGCACTTCACGCTGAAGTCTCGGCTGACCTGCTGGGATGATAAGTGGCTCTATCTGGAGCAGCGGATCGAGAGCGCCCGGGGGCTGCACTCCGTGGCCACGGTGCGTGGTTTGTTTGTTGGAAAAAAGGGCTCAGTGCCGACCCGTGTTGTACTGGAACGGATGGGACACCTGGGGGAGTCTCCCCCTTTTCCCCAGGAGGTGCTCTCCCTGTCGGCTTGGAACGGGAGCGGGAAACGACTGAGTGCGGTCAATTAAGCCACAGTATTGACCCCAGAGAACTAACAAAGCGGAAAGATATCCGCAGAACAGGTGTGGCGAGCGCCATGCTCAACAAATACGGCTACGATTGGACGGGACTGTGTGATTGCCTGCGCTTCGTACCGTTTAACCCAGTTACTAATACCATGTCTGGAGGAGTCTATTGATGTCCACCCTGCAGGGGAAAACCCTCTTCATCACCGGGGCTACCCGGGGCATCGGCTTGGCCATCGCCCTGCGTGCCGCCCGGGACGGGGCCAATATCGTGATTGCGGCGAAAACCGATCAACCTCATCCCCACTTGCCGGGAACCCTCGCGAGCGCAGCCGAGGAGATCCAGGCGGCGGGGGGGCAGGCCCTGGGGATCAAGACCGATATCCGTGACGAGCAACAGATCGCCGATGCGGTGAATCAGGCGGTCGAACGTTTTGGCGGGATCGATATCCTGGTCAACAACGCCAGTGCCATCAGTCTGACCGGTACCCTGAAGACACCGATGAAACGCTTCGATCTGATGCATCAGGTCAATGCCCGGGGTACCTTTGCCACCTCCCAGGCCTGCCTGCCTCATCTGCTACAGGCCGATAATCCCCATATCCTCAACCTTTCGCCCCCTCTCTCGATGCAGCCCAAGTGGTTCAAGAATCATTGTGCCTACACCATGGCCAAATATGGCATGAGTCTGTGCGTACTGGGTATGGCCGAGGAGTTTCGGGAGCAGGGTGTGGGGGTCAACGCACTGTGGCCTTGCACTGCGATTTATACGGCGGCCATCGCCATGCTGGGCGGAGAGGTTAAACCGGAGCAGTGTCGGACCGGTGAAATCGTCGCCGATGCCGCCCATGTCATTCTGACCCGGGACAGTCGTGCCTGCAGCGGTAACTTCTATACCGATGAAGTGGTTCTGCGCGAAGCGGGTATCGACGATTTCAGCGGATATGCGGTAGATCCCGAGGGGGAGCTGCTGCCGGACTTCTTTCTGGATTGAAGCGAAATGGTGAACCGATGCAAAGTCCTGAATCGATGCGGGCACAGGAGTGTCGCCCCGAACTGACAGGCAGGAAGCCTCGTTTCATTACCTCCCAAGAGGCGGTTACTCTGGGAGGCCTGTTCCGCGAACGGGTGGCCCGCTCCGCCGATGGCGTGGGTTTTCGTTGCTATGATCCGGCGGCTGAGGTCTGGCAGGACACCACCTGGTCGCAGATGGCGCAACAGGTGGCGCGCTGGCAGGACGCCATGGCGGATGAGGGGCTGGCACCGGGAGACCGGGTCGCAATCATGATGTGCAACTGCTGCGAGTGGGTCATGTTTGATCAGGCCGCGCTGGCCTTGGGCCTGGTCACAGTACCGGTCTACGCCAATGACCGGGGAGGCAATGTCTCCTACATCCTGCAGGATTCCGGGAGCCGGCTGCTGGTGATCGGTGGTCAGGAAGAGTGGGAGCGTCTCGAGCCGGTGCTTAACGAGATGCCGGATGTGCAAAGGATCATCAGTGTGAATCCCCTCGGCACGGAGATCTCCGATACACGGGTCATGATGCTCGCGGATTGGCTGCCTGAGCAGG